>CABIKN020000001.1 GCA_902200405.1 Candidatus Roizmanbacteria bacterium
AGAAAAGAAATTGAATCGTTAAGGACTTTGGGGTACTAATTGTCCTAAGTCAGGAGCATACTTTGAACGAAGCCAATAATTAGAATTTTTCAAAGAAAATATTTTCCTGCAGAACATTTTTCACTTGTAAAAACTGCCTTAAAGCTTCAACAACTAATCGCCCTCCACAAAGATAAAACTCAAGATTATTTATTTGCTCGACTGTTAAATTATTAAACTGTTTTATGAAGCAAGAATCGACATGTCCTAGATCAAAAAAACTTCTATCGGCTGAAGGAACAACTTCAAGATTTTGCTCTCGAGAAAGGCAGATCTTAATATTTACTCCTACCATGGAAATTTCCCTTAACTCGTTTAGTAAATAAACATCTTTAAATGATTTTAATCCCCAAAATAAGTACGCTTTCTTATTTTTTATTATTGAATTTAACATTGATCTGACTGGTGCAATTCCTGTTCCTGTTATCAAAAAAACTTTTTCTTTTACATTTTCTCTTAAACTAAACATTCCCGCTGGCCCTTGAAATACTACTTCTGTTTTTTCGCTCATTGAAAACAAATAATTCGAAGCTAGTCCACCAGGGACAATCTCAATAATTAATTCGAAGCTTGTCTTACTGTTATTAGATGAAGCAATTGAGTAAAGACGAGAAACAGGACCTTTATCTGATGGAACTTTGAGCATAACATACTGTCCAGGAATAAAAATTATTTCTTTTGGCTCCAAAAGATCAAAGTGATAGAGATAGGTATTCGAGTTTAACTGAGTTTTTTTAGTAAGTATAGTATTGTAGGTTGACAGCATATTTAAATAGTTAAACGGTTTAATACTTAACTGTTTTTTATAGTCTCGCTCTCTGATTAATCTCTGCTTCAACTAACTCTCTCGGCCGACCGAATTTTAAACGGGAAAGTTGAATAATCGCTTGAGCAATTTTTGGGTTGGCTCCGGCTTTAAATTCTTTAATGTCTTTAGTCATATCAACTGAAAAAGGCGGGACAGGCTCATTATCAACAATTGTTTTCATGTAAGCATGAAATCTTTCGATATTAATTAGATCCGTTTCGCCAAAGACAGGTTGATACTCTCTTTGCATATACGAAGCATCGGTGACGCCGACTCGAAACGAAATCAATGTTCCAACATTTCCAAAAACAGCATTTTTAACTTCGTCATCCATCTGTCCGATAAACTGATTGGCGACTGTCAAATTAAGGTGATATTTTCGAGCTTCAGATAAAATGGTCGCAAAGTCCGGAGTAGCAAAATTCTGGAACTCATCCACATAAAGAAAAAAATCACGGCGTTTATCCTCAGGAATTTCTTGACGGCTCATAGCTGCAATCAAAATTTTAGGGATAAGAACCAGTCCTAAAAAGCTGGAATTTTCTTCTCCTAGTTTTCCTTTTGATAAATTAATTAATAAGATTTTTCCCTCGTCCATTACTTTTCTAAAATCAAAAGCCGAATCAGACTGGCCAATAATATTTCTCATCGTTTTATTGGTAATGAAACGACCGAACTTGGAAACAATATAGTCGAGAACTTCTGATTTGTGAAAGTCTGAAGTTTGAGCAATTTGATCGGTCCAATAGCGCCTCACGATCGGATCTTGGACTTTTGGTAATAATTCCTGGACATATTTTGGATCAGTTAATACTCGGACTATTTCAACAAAAGTTGAACCTTTTTCGCTCATGACAGTCAACATGGCATTGCGGACGGCATGTTCAAATCGTGGACCAATAATTCCGGTTCTTTGCGGATCATAAAGCTTATACATCAAATTAATTATTGAGGTAGTAATAAAATGTTTTTGGTCTTCCGTCTTTGCTTCCAATAAATTTAAACCCATTGGTCGTTCAACGTCGGACGGATCAAAATAGATCACGTCTTCCGCACGCTCAGGAGGAATATATTTAATAATATCGTCGATCAGATCTCCGTGCGGATCAATCACGCAGACACCGTGACCAGCCTTAATATCTTGGATGGCCATATCGTGAAGAAGGACAGATTTACCAACGCCTGTTTTCCCAATAATATAGACGTGACGTCTACGATCTTCTACGCCAATCGTAACTGGGCGCTTGACTCCTCTATAATAACCGCTACCAATGGCCGTTCCACCTGTTTGAGGGACTTCGATTGGAACTGGGGCAGTCTTTGCTTTCAACCACTGAATATGGGGCGTTTCAACAGTTTTATTGGGAAAATGAAAAATAGTGGCTAGTTCGTCTGTGGATAAAATGGAGATTGATTTTCCAAAAGGCCAAAAACCTACATCAATTATGGGGAAAAATTTATAGATAAAATCAATCATAAAAACACCTTTAAAAAAATCTTTTGTTCCACTAAAATTGTTTGAATCAGAATTAAATTGAGTAAAAGCATTCTTCATATTTTTTAAATGGGTATCAGCCATATCTTTGGTTTTGGCTGTCACCACAAAACGGATCATTGTTTCAAACCCAGATTTAGAGCACTTATCTTCAATTTTTTCGAGTACCTTCGGGTCCGTTTTAAAAGTGGCTTTTTCCGGATTGGCCTCATTTTTTTTAGTACTAGCAACATAGCTTTTACCAGATTTTTTCCATTTTGAGCCAGCTGGACGAATTAAAATTTGGATAATACCCCCTTCATTATCATCCAATTTTGATAGGGCTGAAGTAATTGCTGAAAGAGAATCAGTTGGTAGGTCACGATAAAGACGAACAGGCATATAGGAATCTTCTTTTTGAACTAATCCACCAAAGACTACCTTGCCTTGTTCGGAAAAAATATTAGGTTCATCCACTTTTCGAATATCGGCCATTGGATAATAGCTATAGATTGTTTTTTCAATCAGATCAATAATCCGATTAGGAGCGGAGACATAAAACCTGATTTCCGCCTTTTTCCCAATAATTTCAAAAGAAATAACGTCGTCAACTTCCAGAAATGACCAAAAACCTGACTTTTTGAGCGATGAAAAAGAGGAAAACATTTGGTCGGCAGCATCAATCTTTATTTCATTTTCTTTAGCTAACTTTACTTCAAGCGTCACCATTTCAAGCGATATTTGTTCTCTTTTTTTTAAGCGAAAATAAATGACTATTAAATAAATAAGAATAAAGGTTAGTCCGGCTGCGAGGAGGGCGGCTACAGTCGCCAAACTTATTGTAATCAGCCTGTCAGTATATATTTGATAGTCAATTTGGTCCATTAAAAAAGTATATAATATATGAGCTTATGAAACAGCATGAAAAAATTAAAAATCCCTTCGACTTCGCTCAGGGCAAGCAAATATCAAAAATTTTTGAGTTTTTATTTATTGTTTTAATATTTATTTTTTTATTTTTGAATTTAGCTTACAGTCAGTATATTTCTCCGCTTTACTCGAAGATTACGAGCAATGATAGATCCGCTATCATTACTTTTTTGCAAAAAATAAAAAGCCTGCCCGATTATCAAAATATTCTAGTAATGAATGATAATATTTATGGACAAACTATCAAAACAGAAATTTATGCTGATGAAAACAAAAAAAAAGAGATGATAAATAATCTTGAACAACAATTGGCTATTAATCCGAAAGCAAGAGATATTCTTTACAGTCTTTATCAGCTATATTTGGCCGAAGGAAACAAAAATAAAGCGAATGATTATTTGAGAAGGGCGAAGGCGGTTGATCCTGTGTTAAAATAATTGTTAGGTGTTAAGTGTTATGTGTTAGGTGTATTTTCCCCATAACTCATAACTCCTAACTCATAACAATATGCTTAAACAAGTTCATCTCTATATCAAAGGTGATGTGATTGGTGTTGGATTTCGTGCATGGACAAAAATTCAGGCGAAAATTATTGGAGTAACCGGTTGGGTAAAGAATGTTCATATTCATGAAGATATCTATGGAACAGGCGGCGGTGTTGAAGCCCAAATTCAGGGAGAAGAAGAGAAAGTCAAACAAATAATCGAATTAATAAAAAATGGGCCGCCGGTTTCTCATGTATCCGGTGTTCAAATTTTTTGGCAAGAACCAAAAGAAATATTTGATGAGTTTAAGATTGTTAAATAATATTTTCTTCCTTGAAACTAAAATAACCATCTTTAGTTATTATTAAATGGTCGGCAACTTCTATTCCGAGAAGTTTTCCTGCCTTGACCAAATTTTGAGTCACAACGAGGTCGTCTTCTGAAGGCTTCAATTCCCCCGAGGGATGATTATGACAGATAATAATTGCGGCCGCGTGATTTTTAATGGCCACTTCAAAAGTTTCCCGGGGATGGATTAGACTGGAATTTAACGTTCCAACCGAAACTGTGTCAATGTTAATAATTTTGTTGCGGTTATCTAATGATGCCACCATAAAATATTCTTTATGAAAGTTAATAATTTTTTCTTTTAAAAGAGGGAAGAGATCTTTAGGTGATTTAATTATCACGCTTTTATTTATATTCAAATTCCCTTCTTGGGTTAAACGTTTGGAAATTTCAAAACAGGCTTTGAGCTGACAGGCTTTGGCTAAGCCTAAACCTTTGACCTTCTTTAATTCTTCAATTGATGCTTCTGATAATTTATCTAAAGTACCAAAAATTATAATTAATTTTTGAGATATATTATTGACTGGTTCACCCTTAACTCCTCGGCTAATTATCAAAGTTAGTAATTCTTGAAGGGATAAAGATTCAATACCATATTTGACAAGACGTTCACGTGGTCGTTCTTCAGTAGGTAGATCATGGAGAGAATATACTTTCACTCAAATAGAGTATTTAAAAGTATTGTTTTAGTCAACCGCTTATAACCTACAAAGTGGACCTACGGGGAATTGAACCCCGCCCTCATCCATGCCATGGATGCATTCTACCGATGAACTATAGGCCCTGTAAATTCTTGAAACAAATTATACCAAGAATTTACAGGGTAAACCCTTCTAATTTTAGTTATACTAAATTTATGGAACAACATGCGATTCCCAGACAGATAACCAGTTTTGAATTCAAATTGATTGGTTTTTTGACGATTAAACAGTTTATTTATTTGCTTGTCACTATCCCCACCGGAATATTGATTTTTTATATTTTCCCTGTTCCAATTTTAAACTTCCTCTTAGGTTTAATCGTTGCCCTGATTGGTGTTGCATTCGCTTTTGTTCCAATTAACGATCGACCGATGGAAGTCTGGGTAAGAAACTTAATTAAAAGATTAACTTCTCCAACACAGTATTTTTTTAAAAAACAAAATCCCGCTATTTATTTTCTAAAAGATCTTGTTTTTACTAATGATCCTCATCGAGTCATGTCTCATATTGATTCTCAACAGAAACTATCAAAATATTTAAATAATAAAACTCAAGTAAATAATCGAAATCGGAATCAAGAAATCAGCAATCTTTTCACTGATTCTTTTGCATCGTTATTGGGTAAGAAAAGTAAACCTCAACCAGTTGCTCCTAAAGAACCTCCTTCAATAATCGCACCTCAACAGGCTAAAGTTAAGACACCTTTTCTTACTGGACTCGTAAAAAATTATAAGCAGACGGCTTTGATTGGGGTTCTTATTTATATAAAAAAAGGAATAACTTCCGATCCGATTAGAATATTAAAAACCAATTCTCATGGAATTTTTGCAACATATAATCCTCTTCCTTCATCAGATTATTTTTTTGAAGTTAAGGATCCCAAAGGAAATTTCTTTTTTGATACAATGAAAGTTAAGGTAGAAAACACCAATGAGAAACCTGTTGAAATTGTTTCTAAAGAACTAATCTAATATGCCAACTAATAAACCAACATCCCCCGTTAAGGCTTCTACACAATCTTTTATTGAAATAGAAGAAATAAAAGATGATGTTGTTTTAATGAAAGATTTTTCTGCGGCAACAGTCATTGAAGTCGGAGCTGTGAACTTTTGGCTTCTATCAAGCGAGGAACAATCATCGATGATCTACGCCTATTCTGAACTATTAAATTCCCTTTCTTTTCCTGTTCAGATTCTTATTCTTTCTAAAAAGATTGATGTTTCAACATATTTGGATTATTTGGAGGGAAAAATAGATAAACAGAGTATTGATATACTAAAAAAAAGAATGGTTGGCTATCGAGAGTTTATTAAAAGCGTAATCAAAATAAACACGGTTTTGGAAAAGCGCTTTTTTTTCATTGTTCCTTTTTCTCCCCTCGAAATGGGAATAAGTGGTGCCAATCCAGGATCACTCAACAAAGAATATGTCTTTACTCGTGCAAAAACTGCCCTTTATCCAAAGCGCGATAATTTGCTCCGCCTAATAACTAAAATCGGTTTAAATGGCAGCATTTTACAACGTCAAGAACTAACTGAACTTTATTACAATCTCTATAACCCATCAGCGACCGGTCGACGACTCGCACCAATCGAGAGTTACACTGATGTTGTTATGTCAACAGGATAATTATGTTTAATCTATTTCCCAAACCTACAAACAACCCTGCACCGGCCAACAATCTTAAATCTGTTGGTAGTGGTAACATGGCTGATTTTTTGGCAGCTGGATCTGTCTCGACTAAAGATTTAATTGCTCCGTCTTATGTCGAGGTTGATTTTAATAGTCTCAAAATTGATGATCGTTTTTATCGAACTTTGTATGTTGTTGGTTATCCTCGCTATGTCTCCCCAAATTGGCTCTATTCTCTGATTACTTTTGACCATCCTCTTTATATTTCTATGTATATCTATCCAACTGAATCCAAAAACGTTCTTGATGATATGAAAAGAAAGATCGCTGAAATGGAGGCAACTATCGAAGGTGATATTAAAGCTGGGAAGGTAGTTGACCCAACGGTCCAAGTAGCGCTCGATGACGCCCTAGCCCTCCAAGCAGAACTGGCAAAGGGATCAGAACGATTTTTTCAGTTTGGACTTTACATTACCGTCCCCGCCGACTCACTGGAAGAATTAAATAGGGTGACTAAGGAAATCGATTCAGTATTATCCTCTCTTTTGATTACGTCACGCCAAGCAACCCTTGAAATGGAAGAGGGATTTAAGTCAACATTACCGATCTTCTATGATAAATTAAGTGTTTGGCGTAATATGGATTCTACTTCACTGGCAACAACCTTTCCATTTGCAACCGCTTCCCTTACCCGTAACGAGGGAATTCTCTATGGCCTTAACCAACACGATGGATCTTTGATCATTTTTGATAGATTTACTTTAGAAAATGCCAATGCGGTAATTCTTGGAAAGTCTGGAGGAGGAAAAAGTTTTATGGTTAAACTTGAAGCCTTGAGATTGTTAATGATGGGAACAGATGTTATTATTATTGATCCTGAAAATGAGTATGAAAAATTAGTTCCGGCTGTCGGTGGAGAATACGTAGCTTTTTCCTCAGCCTCTACGTATAAGATTAATCCGTTTGATTTAGAAAAAACCAATGCCGGCCCGGATGAACTTTCCAATAAGATTCTCGATCTTCATTCTTTAATGCGAGTAATTATGGGGGAATTGACACCATCACAAGACGCTTTGTTGGATAGGGCCTTAGTTTTGACCTATCGAGAAAAAGGGATTACCCAAGATCCAGAAACATTCTCACTTGAGCCGCCTCTTCTTGAAGATCTATTTAAAGTGTTTGCCGGGATGGAAACCCCAGAGTCGAGGGAAATGGCTGATCGACTTGAAAAGTTTGTCTCAGGTTCTGCGTCCGGCATATTTAATCAACATTCAAATTTTGACATAAAAAATCCTTTCACGGTTTTTGGTATTCGCGACCTTGAAGAGAACTTGAGACCAGTTGCAATGTATATTGTTTTAGACTACATATGGAATCGTGTGAGAAGAGAAAAGAAAAAAAGAGTCTTAATAGTGGATGAGGCATGGTATCTGATTAAACAAAAAGATTCCGGCGCCTATCTTCATTCTTTTGCTAAGCGTGCCCGTAAGTATCAAATGGGCTTAACCACCATTACCCAAGACGTAGAAGATTTCCTAGCTACCGACGAAGGAAGGGCTATTATCACCAACTCATCCCTACAAATAATTTTAAAACAATCAACTGCGGCAGTTGAAATAATTGCAAAAACATTCTTCTTAACTGGAGGTGAAAAACACTTTTTGCTTCAAGCAGGTATTGGAGAGGGCCTTTTCTTTGCTGGTCATTCCCACGTTGGCTTCAAAGTTATTGCTTCAGATGAGGAAAAAGGATTGATCGATAATAAATAAGTGGGCATCTATCGATACATGACTGGTTTTTCTGTTTGAGGAAGAATCAAGCTCATTCTGCGTTCTTTTTTGGAAACTCGTTCAATAAAGGCTTTGATTTTCTGGCCAATTTTAAGATCTTCGTCTCCTTTTAATTTTGAGATGTGAATTAGACCTTCAATCCCCGGTTCTAATTTAACAAAGTAACCATACTTTTCTTTTCTGGTCACCTCACCTTCAACCTCTCTATCTTTTGGATATTTTTCTTCTATTATTTCCCAAGGATCTTTTTGAAGTCTTTTAAGAGAAAGGTTTAGTTTAAAATCGGTCATATTTTTTTCAACGACAAATACATCAATTGTATCGCCAACGGTTACGAATGAGGCGGCATTAGAAACTTTTTCCCATGAAATTTCGGAAATATGAATCAAGCCTTCGACACCCTCAACTTCACAAAAGACACCAAATTCTGAGGCTCCTAATACTTTTGCTTTATATATTTTAGCTTCTTTTATCGCTTCAAACTTTTTCACTAAATCTTTATGAGAAATTTTCAAAACTGAGGCTTTTTGTGAAACGACTAGGCGATTTTTTTCTTTATCTACTTCGAGGATCTTTACTTTTACCTTCTGACCGCGCATCTTTTCTGGTTGAGAAATAAAAGGTTCGGTCAACTGGATTTTAGGAATAACCCCTCTTATTCCCATAAAGTTGATAAAGATACCACCCTTACCATATTCTCCGCACATAACATCGATCTCTTCTTCATTGTCTCTTTTTTTAATAAGGATATCCCATTTACCTTTGTCGAAGAATTTCCTTAATGAGACAACTGGAAAACCATTTTTTGATTCCTCGCTAATTATTCGCACTAGGATTGTGTCCCCAACGTTTAGATAAGGTATATATGTAGAGATCTCTTTAATTTCAAGCTCACCTAAAATTGCATGGGCCTTTCCCCCAACATCAAAAATTATTCCCTTTTTTGAGATTGATGTGATTTTAGCTTCAATTTCTTTCCCCTTTTTAAGCAAGGCTGGCTTAGTTTTTTTAAGAAGTGAGTCCATGATATTGAGACTGACTTTTTTAGTTTTTATTTTTTTTTCTTCCTTCATTATTAATATTTCTCCTTTTTACACCTATATAAGAACAACAATATACCAAATAAATATGACGTTAGCAAGAGAGGTTTAATAATTCCTTGAAATAACAACTATTTTGTGTTATATTATAGGGTGTTATGGAAAATATATTACTTCCGTCTTTGGCTGATAGGTTTGTAAAACACCTAGAATCCCAAGAAAAATCGTCTTTTACTATCGTGGCCTATAAGAAGGATCTTGAACAGTTTGTTGGCTATTTAACAACTCAAGAAATTTCAGATATCAAAGAGGTAAAAACGGCACATATTAATGGTTTTATTAATAAACTAATCACCGATGGTTATACAAAGAAGTCCGCCTCAAGAAAACTTAACTCCATTCGAACTTTTTTTCGTTACCTAAAAAATGATGCTATCATCGACCAAAACCCATCCCTTGATGTTTCTCATCCAAAATATATTCAGTCTTCCCCCCGAATTTTTTCAAAACTTGAATATAGGGCATTAAGAGATTTTGCCAAAGAAGAGCCTAGAACATATGCTCTCGTTGACATTCTTCTTCAAACAGGAATGAAAATTGGAGAATTAGCTGGGTTAAAAACTGAAGACATTAAAGATGCGACTATTCATATCTGCCAGTATGGAAAAACTCCAACCCGAGAGATTCCATTGAATAAAACTGTAAAAAAATCTATTGAGGATTATCTTAAAAATCGTTCTAGTCAAAAAAATGACGGTCATCTTTTTATTACCCGAACCGGACATCCCTTACTCATTAGAAATATCCGCCAAATTATTTCCCGTTGTTTTCGGGAGGTTGGTATTGAAAAAGCAACCGTCAACGATTTTAGAAATACTTTTATTGCCCATCAGCTAAAAAATGGTGCATCTGTCGAATATATTGCCAGGTTGGTTGGTCACCGAAGATTATCTTCAACAGAACGCTTCCTCAACGTCGTTAAGGAAGAAATCCAAAAGAAAGAAGGACTTGGGGAACTCTAAGCTACTTAATACTACTAATACTACAAATAAATACAGTTTTTTTCTTCTTGACAATCGCTGTGGACTTGTTTATTATTTGTGGATAAGTTATCCACATTGTTAAATTATGTCCTTATTATCCTCTTATTGGGATGGGTTTATAGAAAACTTGGGAAAAAATAAAGAAAATAACCCGGTGATGTATCCCTTATTAAAACAAGCAAAGGTTGTTAAGTTCACCGATGATAAAGTAACTCTTTCTATAAGTAGTCCAGGAGCACAGATATTTTTAGAAAAAAGAACAAATGAGATTGAGGCGTCTTTTTTTGAATTTTCCCAAAAAAAAATTGAAATAGATTTTATTATAAAAAATTCTACTAATAAATCAGTAGTGGCACCCCTCCTATCTTTTGAGCCTAGTATAGAAGATGTTTTTGCTAAAGCAGGCTTAAATAAGAAATATAATTTCGACAATTTTGCTGTTTCGACAACAAATCAGGTTGCTTATGCGGCCGCTCAAGCCGTTGTTAAAAATCCCGGGATGGCTTACAACCCATTATTTCTATATGGTGGTGTCGGAGTAGGAAAAACACACATAGCTCAGGCTGTCGCTAAAAAAATCTTAGAGGCTGATCGCAACAAAAAGGTGTATTTTTGCCCTGGTGATAACTTTACTAATGAGCTGATCGAGTCTATCCGTGGAAAGTCGACCGGGCATTTTCGAAAAAAATACCGCTATTTAAATCTGCTGATTGTCGACGACATACAATTTATTGCAGGGAAAAATGCTGTTCAGGAAGAATTTTTTCATACCTTTAATTCTATAGCCTCAGCAGGTGGACAAATTATCCTAACGTCTGATCGGCCACCAAGCGCAATTAAAAACCTCGAAGATCGGCTCCACTCAAGATTTTTGGGCGGATTGACCGTCGACATTCAAGCTCCTGATTTTGAGTTAAGATCGGCTATTTTATTGATCAAAGCTAAAGAAAAGGGAATCGATGTTGATATTGAAGCAATTAAAATTATTGCGGAGCGCGTTGTTGACTGTCGTGGTCTTGAGGGGGCTTTACTTTCAATCTATGCTAAAGTGTTGGGAATAAAAGAAAAAATAGACCTAGAAGCAGTGGAAATGTTTTTTTCACAAAATGGGGGAGAAAAGAAAAAAAGAGTCAACCCTTCGGAGGTTATAAAAACAGTTTGCTCTTTTTATAACATTAAACAGTCTCATCTTAAAGGCCCTTCAAGAGCTGCTTCAATTGCTTTTTACAGACAGATCACCATGTATTTGCTAAAAAAGGAGTTGGGGATGACTTTGAGAGAAGTTGCTGAAATTTTGAATAGAAAAGACCATACTACCGCCCTTCACGCCGAACAAAAAATTAGCAACTTAATTCTTCGTGACCAAAATTTAAAAAAAGAGGTTGACACAATCACCCAATCATTATTTAAACCAACATAGTTTCCACCGCTTTTACACATATATTTTTTTCATTTCTTTTTGTCTTGAAAATCTATCTTGGTTTTTATACACTTATACACACACTCTATTACTACTATAAATAAATATAAAACAATAAAAATGAAAATCCTTTTACAAAAAAATGAATTTTTAGAAAAGTTAGAATCGTCATCTCGTTTTACATCTTCTAAGTTATCATCGTCGACTTCACTTCAAGGAGTTTGTCTTATTGGAGAAGAAAAGAAAATTAATTTTTATTCAACAGATCTAAACTATTATTATCACTCAGTTTTAAAAAATGAAGCAGACGATAAATTCAAAATAATTATAGAGCCAAAAAAAATTATTGAATTTTTATCTCTACTTCCGGAAGCTAAAATAGAGACAGATATAAAAGAAAAAGCTATTGTAATAACACAGGGAAAAATAAAAGGACAGTTTCCGCTTTTTTCCAATCAAGACTTTCCTTTCCCTCCAAAAAATACCGAAGAAAGACAGAAGATAAAAACCTCATTTTTTAAAGAAAACCTTCCATTTCTTTTTTTTGCTGTTTCTGGGGATGAGACCCGACCCGTATTAACAGGAGTTAATTTTGTAACAAATGACGAAAGCCTACAGCTTGTAGCGACCGATGGTTTTAGACTTTCCCTTTTAACTTTAAAAAGAGATCTTCCCTTTGCTTCAATGATCATTCCCGCTGGTTTTTTGATCAACGCCCAGAGATTTATTAGTAAAGAATTAGAGATAGAATTTAGTTATTTAAAGAATGAAAAACTTTTAGCGTTTTTTATTGGAGACAATGATATCTATGTTAGAATGATCGAGGGAGAATATCCCCCGTTTGAAAAGGTTATTCCAACCGAAAAAAAAACCACAGTTACGATTGATTCAGACGAATTTTTAAGGAG
This sequence comes from Candidatus Roizmanbacteria bacterium, assembly GCA_902200405.1. Classification (GTDB taxonomy): domain Bacteria; phylum Patescibacteriota; class Microgenomatia; order UBA1406; family GWC2-37-13; genus GWC2-37-13. Next base: position 12,619 of record CABIKN020000001.1, read on the forward strand.
TGTTAAGCTTGTTTCTGTTTTTTCTAAAGAGTTTTCAAATATAGTGATAATGGAGGTGGAAAAAGAATCGGTAAAATTTGTTCCAAAGGTTGGGCAGGGGGAAGAAGATGTTGTTTATCAAGAGGCAAAAATAGAGGGAGAACCTCAAAAAATTGCCTTTAATTACAAGTATCTAATTGATTTTTTGAGCCAAACATCAAAGAAAAAGATTATTATTGAACTATTGAGGTCAGATGCCCCAGCAGTTTTTAAAATAGAAGGCGTCAATAATTTTTTTCACATAATCATGCCGGTGAGAATACAAGAATAATATGGAAAATTTTATATTAGACACAAACCTTTTTTTTAATATCGGAGCAGGTCTTGAGATGGGAAAGACCACACAGGAAATTGTTGTAAAGCTTACAGAGACAATAAAAAAACTTAAAAAAAAATCTAAAGCAGTTTTTTATATGCCACCAAAAATCGTCGATGAGTTTTTGAGTTTTTTTGAAGACAAAAACCAGGAATTTATAAAAGACTTTTTATCTAATATTAATATCAAGTCACCTAATCCTTCTGGGACAGATTTTTCCAGTAAAGTGTTCTATCAACTAGTAGAAGATATTCGCAACCGCAGTTATAGAGGATTAAATATTGCGGAGGAAGAAATTATTCAGGCGGGAGAAATGACCTCCAATAAAAAATTTGAGTCAAAAAAAGATTTTCAGATAGTAATTGGAAAATTTATAAAAAACTTTCGAGATCGTTATCGTAACGCAACAAGGACGGGCTTTTTGGATAGTGTTGCCGATCTCGACCTGATCGTTTTGTCCAAAGAGGTTGATGGGTTTTTAGTAACAAGTGATGAAGGGGTTTTGTCTTGGGGGAGAACTTTTGGAATTAAAGAGATGCCCGCTTCAATCTTTCGGAAACGGCTTGAAGATCTTCTTCTCTAGACACCTCTTCTTCGTCGGGAACAAGAACAGAAACCCAATCTAACATTTTGTCCGTGATAGTTTTATGGGGAGTTTCTTGATAAAGGAGATGAGTAGATAATATATTAATTAATTTTTTCTTCATTTCCTCGGTGGGGACAACTAAATAAAGGTGGTAAAAATATGGGGATTGTGAAACAACGGTCAAAGTATAAAATCCAAATCTTTTCCCAAAATAAAAATGAGAAAGCATTTCCCAGCGCAGGGTAACCCCAGCCGCGTCAATTCCGAAGGTTGTAATTTTGTTTTCTACATCAGGAGGCGGTGTGATAGTTAAGACATAAAAAATAAAAACCAATGCCCAAATAGGAATGATTAGAATTTTATCACCAAAGAAAAAGACGATGAGAGACAATAAAAAAGCCACTGCTAAATAAAACCGAAGAATAAGAGAAGACTGCTTTTTGTATGGACGCAAAGGTGCTCTCCACGAAAACTTTACCTGAGGATTTAATTCCATATACATAAATATACAACATAAGTGAAAATAAATAAATCCGACCAATACTACAAATAAACAAATACTACCAATCCGACCAATAAGTCAATAAATAATTTAATAAATTAATAATCTAATTATTTGTTTTCTTTGTCTTTATATGCTATAATAAATACTATATGGATAGTTTTAACAAGGTAATTTCGTTTGCTTTGGGGCTCGTTGTTGTTTTAGTGTTTTTCGCTGTGGTCACAGGTAAAATTAATTTAAAAAGCAAAACAACCTCCACGATAGCTTCAAAATCAACCATAAGTCCAACTCCAGCTCAAAAAAACAGTGGTGGTTTTTTTGGCCTTTTTAAATCTAATCCTAGCCCGACCCCTACTCAAAAGCCAATATCTTTTATTACAACAAATACTGGTGAAAATAATGTTTACAAACAAAACGATCAAGTCGCCAATTCTTCAACGGCAAAATCAATCCCTGCGACCGGTTTACCAACCTTATTTATTCCCCTACTTCTATCAGGTTTAGTAGGAGGAAGCTTCTTAAGAAAAGCAGGCAAAAGCAGAAACAGTTAAGTATTAAACTGTTAAAACCTAAATAAACTTTTAAACACTAAACTAATAAATAAAACACATGTTTAATGTTTATGGTTTAATAGTTTTTTTAACTGTTTAAGTTTTAATCGTTTAACTGCTTACTCCCCGAACCCCGGTATCTTAAGTATCCCGGAGGCAATAAATTTAACAACGAAGACCGATCCTAAGGTAAATATTAAGCCGGCAATTGCCCCGTAAACAACCCTTCTTCCATAATTAAGCCTATCAGGACTGGATTGTGATGTTGTAATGATAAACGAACCGTATATGAGATAAAGAAAAGCGATACCGCCAGACATAGAAAAAATTATATTTAGAAGTGTTTGAACAACTCCTCCAACCGCTCCTTCTTGACTAAAGCCACCGCCGCTTTTTATACAACCTAAAAACGTATACTGACGCCCGGTAGCAGGTGAGGCTGGAAGATTGGTTTCAGGATCAACTTCTAAGCTGTCCATAGCGGCCGGATCAGGGTTAATATTTGGATAAAGACATTTCTGGCAAGCTGGCCAACTTTGCGGAGCAGGATTGGGTGGGCAATAACCGCAAAGATCACAAGCGGCATAGCGGGGACCTGCAACCGTTGGTGCTTGTGCAAAAGACTGACGACTGACAAAAGCAACCAACAGAAAAAATATAATAAATACGAATATTTTTTTCACGGTGTTTTTAGTATAGCAAAAATTGCTGGTTGAGTTAATGATTGTATAGCTATATTGTTATAATGAATTTATGAGAAGATTAATTCTTTGGGTATTTTTATTGGTAACATTTTTTTCATTTTTTATATTAGTAAAAGCAGATGAAGACGAAATAGATGATATAAGAAATGCAATTCATTTATTAAATAAAGATCTTTCAAGTAAAGAGGTAAATTATCAAGACCTAAACACAAGATTGAGTGGTATCAAAAATAAAATAGTTAACTTAGAGTTTGAAATAGAGAAAAAAGAAATAGAAGTTAAAAAAGGAGAGGAGGCATTAGCCTATCAAAAAAATCTTCTTAATGAAAGGGCAAGGTCATATTATAAAAACATTAATAAAAATTCGACACTTTTTTTAAGCGTTCTGGTAGCCGATGATCTATCGGCTTCACTCCGAAAAATATTCTATCAAAAATCAATCGTTGACGAAGATAAAAGAACAATTATTAAAATTGTTTTGTATGTAAAAAATCTCGAAGATACTAAAAAAAATTTAGAGGCAGAAAAGATAGGGTTGGCAAAATTAAAAATAGAGGTTGATAGACAGTCTCAAATTATTGCTGGACAAATCAGTCAAACTCGTTCTAAAATTGCCGAGCTAACCGCAAGACAACAACAATTAATTGCCCAAAAATTAGCCAGTCTAAATATTTCTCGATCATCTTCAAGTGGAGGAAGATGTGATAGCGATCTAACCAACGGCCGTGATCCTGGATTTTCTCCGAAGTTTGCCTTTTTTACCTATGGTGTTCCTAATCGTGTTGGGTTGAATCAGTACGGCGCTAAAGGAAGATCTGTATTCCAAGGTCATGAAGATATTTTAAGAGCTTATTATGAAAATATTAATTTTGAAACTCGTGATAATGTAAATATTAAAGTTCAGGGATATGGAGAAATGCCGATTGAAACATATTTGTTGGGAATTAAAGAAATGCCGGAAGATTGGCCAATGGAGGCTTTAAAATCCCAAGTAATTGCAGCGAGAAGTTATGCTTTGGCTTATACCAACAATGGTGCTGGAGAAATTTGTACAACTGAATCTTGTCAGGTATATAGCCAACCAGAAAAAATAGGACAATGGAAAACTGCAGTTCAAGAAACCGCAGGAAAAGTAATGACGCAGGGAGGAAATCCAATCAAGGCTTGGTATTCTTCGACTCATGGTGGATATATTTTAAAGACTTCTGAGATTGGTTGGTCAGATACCTCTTGGACAAAACATTCTAATGATTTTGAAGGATCGATTGGAAGTTTTTCCGATTTAAATTCCAAAGCCTATGATCGCGACTCACCTTGGTTTTATTGTGATTGGGGCTCAAGAAGTCAGTATGCTAAAACCGCTTGGTTGAAGTCAGAAGAACTTGCAGATATTGTTAATACAATTCTTTTAGCTAAAGTTGATTCTTCAAAACGCGAACATCTCTATCAATCGGATAATCCGCCATCTGGCACTGATAATTGGGGTCATGATAAAGTTAAACAAGAGTTGAAGGCTCGGGGACAAAGTATTTTTAATTCAATTAACGATGGTTCGGTTTCTGCTGATTTTTCCTCAGGAAGAGTTAATTCGGTCAGTTTTTCTGGTGATGCTGGAAATATAACTTTTTCTTTGAACGAGTTTAAAGATTGGTTTAATTTAAGGGCGCCGGCTAATATTCAAATTGTTGGTCCGCTTTTTAATGTTGAAAAGAGATGAACAATATTGTTATATTAAGATAATAGTATGAAAACTTTTTTAGTACTGATGCTGTGTTTTTTTTCATTTATCTTTTATGTTTTGCCAGCCCATGCCTTAACTTTTGATTTGGTCGCCCCTTCAGGAGAACTAACTAGAGGTCAAGATGTTAAGTTTACAGTAAATATAAATACGGAAGGTAAGTCGATGACCAACACAGCAATTGGGATGACATATGAAACTCAATATCTAGAATATGTTTCGGTTGTTCCGGGAGATAGCTTTACGACAGTTTCCGCTGATGTTCAAGGAGATGGGAAGTTCATTATTACAGGAACGTCAACGACTCCATATTCTGGTTCAGGAGTATTTGCTTATGTGACTTACAAATTAATTGCTACCGGACCCGGGTCGACTAAACTTTGTGCTCTGTATAATCCACAAACCCCAACCGTAACTCTTGCTCCCGCAGGGCCTACTTCCCCGCCAGCTCCGACGGCATTACCAAAAACCGGAGAAAGCAATTCTACCGTCCAGGGAGCCATACTTGCTTCCCTATTCTTCGTTGCCGCAGGTGTAAGCCTTTTTGTTTTTAAAAAAACATGAGAAAATTTTTATCATTATTTGTTATTGTTTTTTTTACCCTTCTTTTTTTTCCGATTAACCCGGTCTCAGCCCAGACTTTGCCACAAACTCCGTTTCAAATTGCCCCGCAACTTTGCGGTTGTCCGAGCGAACTAAATAATATCTATAAAGAGAAGGCAACAGGAGAGACATGTATTAACACTCGGGATTCAACAGCTGCATTTACGGAGTTTAATCAAAACCCTCGAACAAAACATCTATGGATAGAAGATTCAGAAGTTACCGCTCAAGGTAAGTCCAATGATCGAGCCCGTCAATTTATTTATTGGGTAGTTACTCATTCAGCCATTGATAATCACCCGGTTTTAATAAAAGTCTGGTCTACGGCCAGGAACATGAGCTACTTTTTTGTGATTCTAACCGCCGCACTTTTAGGCTTGGGAATAATCGTCGGACAACGAACCAACTTTGAAACCGGAATAAAACTTTGGCCGGCAATTACAAAAATTTTAATGTCGATCCTCTACATCTCTTTTTCCGCCACAATAATTTTTACCGTGATCCAACTATCAGAAATAATAATGAAGTTTTTTATTGAAAACTTAGGAGGAAAAGACCTTTTTAATATATATTTTTCCGGCATAAGTCAAGAAACAAATTATGTAGATTTTTTTGGTTGCCGCGACTTAAATATTCGCGTACAAGAAGCAGTTAAGACCGAGATGTTCTTATTAAAACTAACTAATATAAGTTACTATCTAATGGGTGGAATGTTACTACTTCGTAAAATAATACTTTGGTTTCTACTTTTTGTTTCACCTTTTTTAGCAGTTCTATTGTCCTTCTCATTTGTTAAAAATGTAGGAATGATTTGGATAGGAGTTTTTTTCCAGTGGGTTTTTTATGGCCCACTACTCGCCCTATTTTTAGGAGGAATGGCGTCAATTTGGAAATATGGAATTCCTTTTGTATTTGATTTTTCCCGAGTCGATACTGCTGCAGGTTATATCTATCCGACGGCAATAAATATTCTTTATGGAGGGCCAGCTCAAAAACTCTCGGTCACAAATAACGGCAACTACGTCGATACTTTTGTCGAGTATGTGATCACACTAATAATGCTTTGGGCCGTTGTGGTTTTTCCTTGGTGGCTACTTCGTATTTACAGAGATTATTGTTGTGAAGGAATTAATGCTATGAAAAATATGATGTTGTCCAATCTTAACCCCGGACACCCTGGTAGTCCTTCACCTTCTCCAACACCCGTTCCTATCAGTTCAAATGTTGGAGTGGAGATGAAAATGTCAAGAGATATTGGGGCAACGGTTAAAACAAGGATAGAAACAGTAGAGGAAATTAAAAGAGCAAAAACCGAAGATATTAGCAGGTCTCTTAATATTAAAGCATCAAATATTACCGATATTGCCCACTTTGAGACAAATAAAACTCTAAATGAAGCAACAAACAAAAATATTAATTTCTTAAAAAATCCAATCCAGGCTTCAACTTCAGCAGAGAGACAAAGATACATGAATATTAGAAGCGAACTTTCCAGTCGGGCTTTAAAAGCTGATCCGATTGCCAGTCGATTAATAAAATCATTTATTGTTGCTAAAATCAACATCGCTGAAAAAGAAAACATAATAAAAACATTACCAAAGACTACAGAAGCTTTGACTTCCAACACGAGAAAAAACATTGAGGAAATAATCGCCGTTTCTCCAACGGTGACATTGGATGAATATGAGCAGGTAAAAAAAATGTGGACCAATACTTATGAAAAGGGAGAAATTCCGAAAACGGAGAATCTTCTTTCGAGAAGTGAATGGGTGGAATATGATATTGTTCTAATTACCAACACACTAAATAAATTATTATCTGATGATAAGGCACTAAAGGCTCAAGCCCTTGACGAAATTGGTTTTATTTTACCGATATTTTTAATTAATAATCTTTCCGGAGATCAGTTAGTCACCTATCTTAAGGCAAAAATTGAGGCGGCAAGAACGGTTAAAACTCTAATAAATAGAGAAAAAGAAGTCACAGAAAGGCTTAAAGCTGGGGCGGAAGAAAAGTTAGACGTCATGAAGCCGAAGAAGAAAGAGGCTGAGAAGACGATGGAGATGAAAGAAGAATTAAAATTATCCAATGATCAATGATCAATTATCAATAGTTGTTTGCTAAATTTCGTTAGGACTTCAATTTGTTTGTTTTCCTTTATTAAAATCGTATCCTCTATCCTCATCCCCCATTTATCATTAAGGTAGACTCCTGGTTCAATCGTGACTACTTGATTAGGTAATAAGACATCGGTTGAAGTAAACGAAATTTTTGGAAACTCATGAATTTGTAACCCAACGCCATGACCAGTGGAATGAGGGTAGGTTGTAGTGGATAGGTTGTAGTTAGTAGTCAAAACTTTACGGCAGTACTGGTCGACGGAGACAGGGCTACTGTCAGTTTTTAATTGTTCAATCGTTTTTGTTTGGGCTTCAAGTAACTTATTATAAATATTAACAATTTCCGTTGATTGTTTTCCAACAAAAATCATTCTGGTTGTATCTGAATGATAATCTTTGAATTTTGCTCCGTAATCTATCAGGATAATAGAATTTTTTTTAACATTTTCATTATTGCCGGCTCTAGTATCATAGTGAGGAACAGCTGAATTTTTATCGATTGCAACGATTGGATAAAAAGATATATCATAATCTTTTTCTTTTAACCAAAATTCTATCTTAAAGGCGATTTCTTTTTCAGAAGTTCCAGGACGAATAATTTTTATAATATCTTTGAGACATTGATCAGCAACATTACAGGCGTTTCTTAAATTATTAATTTCTTCTTCATCTTTTATTTCCCGGATTTTAATAATTAATTTTTCCAAAGAAATCAGCTCGACATTTGTTAGAAAGTCTTTAATTCTTTGTAATTCATTAACTTTTAGATCATCCCCCTCAAATCCCAGTCTTTTTATTTTTTCTTCTTCAACAATTTTAGTCAAATGCTTTATTAATCCCTCGTTTGGAGTTATAAGTTTTGAAGTTAATAATTTATTATCCACCTTATATCTGCTATCGGTAAATAGATAAATATTATTTTTTGTTACTAGTCCCCACGCTTCTCTCTCATCGGCAGTCAACGTCTTAAATCCGGTCAAATAAAGAAGGTTGTAAAAATTTGAGATCAAAAATCCATCAATATTTTTTTCTACCAAAATTTTTCTCAATTTTTCGACTCGTTTTTCAAACATAATATTTAATTTTATCATACCTCCCAACGTCATTCCCGCGGAGGTGGGAATCCAGACTGGGGTTTTTCCTTGCTCAAAAAGCACGCAAAAAAATAAGACGTTAAGATATAATTAGGGTCAATGAAGGAAATAATTGGTTTTATCACAATCATTCTTGCTTTTGTTGCTCTGTATCCATATATTGTTGACATTTTTCGTAACAAAACCAAACCCCACGTTTTTACTTGGATTATTTGGGCAATCGCCACAATACTTGTTTTTTTTGGACAGTGGCAGAAAGGTGGAGGCCCCGGAAGCTGGACAACTGGGGTTACTGGCATACTAACAATATTTATTGCCTTAATTTCCCTTAAAAAAGGAAGTAAGGATATAACGAATTCAGATAAAATAATTTTTATTGGAGCTTTATTAACAATCATTCCGTGGCTATTAACAAAAGATCCGACTTTATCTGTCATACTTTTAACCTTGATTGATGTTCTCGCTTTTTTCCCAACAATCAGGAAGACGATTAACGATCCTCAAAGTGAAACATTTATCAGTTATTTTTTGAATGTATTTCGTCATGGTCTTTCCATATTTGCTTTAACAAAATATAATCTTGCAACGTATATTTTTCCAGCAGCACTTGTCATCATGAACTTAGTTGTTGTCATTATGATTTCAAAATCAAATCATAAAAAATGAAGTTTTCAAATAAACAAAAAGGAATTTTTGCTTTGATTTTATTGGCTTTTCTTTTTGCTTCAATGGGTGTTTTTTCCCGCTATTTGAAAACAAGTTTTACACTTTTTCAACAGGTTTATTTGAGAATAGGGGTAGCTTTTTTATTAAGTTTGATAATTTTTAACAAGAAAATTGACTTAAAAAAAATTAAAAAACTTCCGATTCGCGAATGGCTGGTGTTAATATTTAGATCTTTGACAACTCACTTGTTCGGAGTTTCCCTTTTTACATATGGTATTTTAAACGCAAAATATAGCAATGTGTCTTTTATTAGCGCTCTTCCACTGACAGCGGTTTTTGGTTTTATTCTACTTAAGGAAAAATTCAGTTATCAAAAATTACTTTATGTATTTTTGGCATTTTTAGGAGTAATCTTTATTTCTGCTTCGGACTTTAATAATGTTTTTAATTGGGGCAAGGGTGAATTGGTAACTTTAATATCGGTGGCATTTTTTAGCTTAAGTTACATTTCGCGAAAATGGCACTCAAAAATTTTAAATAATTATGAAATAACCACGTTGATTTTTTTTATTTCATTAATTTCAATTTTGTTTACTTCTATAAGCTTAAAAGAAGGGTTACCATTTAATAATTGGTCATATTTTATACTGTTGGTGGTTTTTGGGGCGGGAGTTTTTAATGTGGGTAACTTATTTTTAACTAATTATGGCTTTGAAAGAGTTAAGGCAGTTCTAGCAAGTAATCTACTTGCTTTAGAATTGATTTTTGCTTTATTAATAGGCTTTTTATTTTATCGTGAGCTGCCAAATTTGAAAGAAATAATCGGCGGGTCTTTAATATTACTTAGCGTAATTCAGATGAATAAGTTAAAATGAAAATATGCTCAGAAGATTGGTAATATTCATGTTTATTCTGGTAATTGCGATTCCGTTATTATTCTATTCTTTCTTATATGCTTCACGAGCATCTTCAGTAAAAGCAAATATTGTTATTGATGTGGATAAAACTACTGGTCCATTTCCTGACCGTTGGAAAGCGTTAGCTCAGGGAGGTGAGGAATCAGGGGTAAGGATGCTGGAAAACGTTGTTTCTAAAATTTCCGGACTTTACCCAAAATATATCCGCCTTGACCATATCTATGATTTTTATGATGTTGTTACCCGTAGCCCTTCAGGTAACTTAACTTTTGACTTTTCCAAACTTGATCAGACGGTCTGTGATATTTATAATACCGGCGCCAAACCGTTTTTTTCTTTAGGCTATATGCCTCCGATCATGTCTGATGACGGGTCACTTATTGGTAAGCCAAAAAATTGGAATGAATGGACTTTCTTAGTTCAAAAAACCGTCGAGCATTATAGTAGTAAAGATACAGTTTTACCATGTGGAGCGTTGGAGGATTTTTGGAAAACTGATATTTATTATGAAGTTTGGAATGAACCGGACTTAGAAAGTTTTGGTAAATGGAGATATACGGGCGGAGACAAAAGTTATAGTGAACTTTATTTTTATTCGGTTAAAGGGGCTCAACAGGCGCAGGACATATTACCTTATAAAATTGGCGGCCCTGTCACAACAGCTTTATATAAAAACTGGATTCAAAAGTTTCTAGACTACGTGATCGCTAATAATTTAAGAATTGATTTTATTAGCTGGCATCACTATTCAAAAAAAACTAATGACTTTACTCAAGATATAATTAATTTAAATAAATGGTTAGGAGAAGATCCAAAGTATGACCGTTATGAAAATTTGCCAAAGATAATTTCCGAGTGGGGTTATGACAGCGAAAAAAATCCGATCGCCGATACCGATGTTGGAGCTGCCCATACAGTTGCCTCACTTCGAAATTTAATCAGCACTCGATTGGAGCAGTCATTTTTATTTGAAATTAAAGACGGCCCGACTCTTTCTTGGGGAATTCTAACCTATCAAGGACAAGAAAAGCCACGTTATAAAGCGCTGAAGCTTCTTAATGCCTTAGATGGAAATCAAATAATAGTTGAAGGAGAAGGAACGAATGTAAGTGCCATTGCTAGCGTGAATGATGACAAGATTGTATCAATTTTAACTAACTATGATGAATCCGGCCGCAACTATGAAGCGGTACCAGTAACTTTCAAAAATTTAATCGGAACCAATTACAAACTGACAAAAACATTCTTGGATGGAAGGTCAGATGTTTCATTAAATTTAAAACCGGTTATTGGAGAATTAAAATTAAACGGAGAAAAGGCAGTTATAATGCCAGCCAATACTATAGTGGCACTGGAATTAATTAAGATGTGATAATCTTTATTTTTTCATGAAAATAGTCGGCAATGGCTTACTTTTGGCAGCTTCTTTGATCTGCATAAAGCCTTCGGAAATAATCTGATTAAGATACATTATTTTTCGGTAAAGAAAAAATTCGCCTAAAAATAACAAAATAAAACTGATTAAAATGATGATAGTCATTGTCATCATGTGCCCCCTGATATAGCGGTTAATTTTGTGTTCCATAAATTTAAAACTAGTAACATATACAGTATAATCATTTTATGTTAATTTCAATAGCGGTTCGTTCAATTGTCGTTTATTTATTTGTAATATTAGCCATTAGGCTTTTTGGCAAAAAAGAACTTACCCAGCTCTCCGTCGTTGACTTGGTTTTTATTTTACTTATCAGCAATTCTTTGCAGACGGCCATGGTCGGGAGTGATATGACTTTAATCGGAGGATTAGTGGCGGCATCGTCACTATTTATTGTTAATTGGATTTTGAAGAACTTGATCTATAAATCAAAAAGAATCAGTGAAACAATTCAAGGTAGCCCGATAATGTTAGTTTATCAAGGTAAAGTGTTTCAAAAACACCTTGAAAAAGCCCAGATTTCGCTTGACGAATTGGAAGCAGCAATACGAGAACATGGGGTCAAAGACATAGAAGCAGTTGATCTGGCGATACTTGAGGTAGATGGTAATATTAGCGTGCTTTCCAGTAACTTTTCAAAAAAAACTAAAAGACATCGTATGCAAAAATCATTAACCTCCAGCGATTAATAATGAATAAAATTATTGAAACTGTTGCCCTAATTCATATTAAAAATAAAAAACTTTTATTGGTTCGACCAAAATCAAAAAAGATTTTTTATATGCCGGGTGGAAAACTTGACGATGGCGAAGATAATTTGAAGGCATTAATAAGGGAAATAAAAGAAGAAGTAAAGCTTGATATTGATCCAAAGACAGTTGATTTTTATGGGACTTTTGAAGCTCAGGCTTACGGAAAAGATAAAGGAGTAATAGTCAGGGTTCATTGTTATACCGCTTCTCATACTGGCAACGTCCAATCAAGCTCAGAGATTGATGAAACCGCCTATTTCTCCCACGAGGAATATGTCAAAGGCCTCGATCCCGCCCCTGCAGTTAAACTGATTCTTGAGGATTTGAAAAAGAAAGGTTTGGTTGAATAAAATTTGAGGACAAACTTTTGAATCATTAAATAAGTCTTTTATTTCTAAATGCGAATCCGGAAGAAGATTTTAAATATTTTCAAAAATTCCTTACAAGAGACCTTTAATTAAACTTTCTTTTTTCACCCTAGACCAACCTTTTAATTGAATCTCTCTCTTACGAGCTTCGGATTTATTTATATATTTTTCGGAATATATTAAGGTGACAGGTAACTTTGAAAGTAAATATTTTGATCCGATTTCAGAATTATGAAGTAATACTCGTTTTTGTAAATCATTAGTGATTCCTACGTAGTATGATTTATCTTTACAAATCAAAATATATGTAAACCAAAACATTTTTTTGTGCCCTTCGACTTTGGTTCGTTATACTCACCATTCGCTCAGGGTTTCGACTCGCCAAAATACGTTAGGTGTTTACACTGAGCGAGCCCTATATAAATATATAGGGCGAGTCGAAGTGGAGATGGCGAGAATCGAACTCGCGTCCGAGAAAACACCGATAAAAAAGTTTAGCTTAGAATAGATTATTTTTACTCTATTCCGATAGCTTATATAATCAAAGCTCATCGGAAAGCTAGTTATAAATTGTGGACTCAATGACTAACTAGAAAAGTCATCTCGCCTTATTCCGATTGGTTTACCCCTCTATAAATTGAATCGGACGAAATCTAGAGAGAGTCTTGGAAAAGACTTATGCAAACAGAAATGCAGGTTGTGCACCCTGTAGATAAGCCGCTTCTTCAGGTGATAAAGTATTTTTATCAGTTAAGTTTTTCCATTTAACGCATAGGTGCGTCTAAGCCATTTTTAAAAGTGCAAATTTCCCGTCGATGCCTTGCATCCCCATTAACTCTTAATATATTCTTTCATTTCTCTTTCTTCCCTTACTTTTATATCTCTTTGTTTTTCTACTTTTCTTTTTTCGATATCTTTTCTACCCTTTACCAAAGCTATTTCTAACTTGATATGAGGCCCTTTATTATAGCAGGAAACTGGTGCCAAAGTCAATCCGCCCGAGGCCATTTTTATCTTTAACTTTAGTAATTCCTTTTTATGTAATAATAATTTTCTAGACCTTTTTGACTCATAAGTATCATTTCTGGCAAATTTGTAAATAGGAATATCAGCATTGATTAAAAAAATCCCTCCATCCATTATCCGGACGAAGGCATCATCAATTCTCAGACCCCCAGACCTAATTGATTTAACTTCAGCCCCTGTCAAAACAATTCCTGCTTCATATTTTTCAATTTCTTTATAGTCACGATGAAATTTACGATTAATGATTTTCATAAAACCATTATAACACCAGACAATAAAAGAAAATTAACGTAAGATTTTATCGGTTGGGGTAAGAAATGCTGAAGGAGTTGCCGTAAGTTCTTCTTTGGTGATTTTTGGACAAGCAGTAAATCGACACTTTGGTCCGCTTCGGCGAACCGTTGATCCATCAGCACAGATAAAAGTCTCCTTAGTACAAGTAATTATTTGAGGCTGCGGAAACCCTGAGATTATGTACATTATCGTAGCTAAAATGACGATGATTATTAAAGTGATCAGACTTTTGTTCATGGAGCTTTCTTTTTAAAATATTATTTTTACTCAAAATTAACAGTTGCCTCTTCATAAAGTCGCGATCGTTTTTTAAGCAAAATTTTATCCTGTTCTTCGTTTTGTTGTTTCAGCGATTTTTTATTATTAAAAACACTCAAAGAAAGATCGATGTTAAGGACTCTATTTTTAACTAAATGACGGGTAATTCCGGTTGGTAAAAGAACTTTGGATTTAGCTGATTCAATAATTTGTTGAGGTGTGAATGTGGGAAAAATAACAATGATATTATCATTAGGATATTGTTTAAAAAACTTCTTTACTGTGTCACTATTTAAAGTATAGGGAAGGGCTCCACGAGAAAGATTATTTTTATAAAAAGAAACCAAATAGTTCATCCGTTTAATTTTTTCAGAAAAACTTCCACCAGTTGAAATAAAAAAAACTTCTTTTTTATTAGTAACAACCGTACAAAGTCGGCCAAAATCTTTTTCCTTGATGTATCGATGTCCGACCTGATCCATTTTTCCTTGGCTAACAATGAGAGACTGATCTTTTTTAATAAAATCTATAAACTTTTTTATGTCTCCATTAAAAATATGAAGCCAAGAAGATAACCCTATTTCTTCCTGATTATTATAGTCAACAACTTGTGCGGTTATAGTTTTTATTCCGAGCGTCTTAAAAGAATAGATCCTATTCATACCATCAAGTTGGAGATATTGTTTATTACCGAGTGAGGCAACAATGATGGGATTACTAAGGGTTTGACTTTTTTTAAGGAAATTAACCAATTCCTTACTATTTGTAGGATCAAGTTCTTCGTGGGTTAAAATATCCTTAATTCGGATCACTTCTAACTGAAAACGGTCGGTTTTCATAAATTATTTTTTATTCAAAATTTTAATAATTTCATCAATGACTATTTTTGTACCTTTTTTTAAAGCTTCAGTGGTTGAAGCGGCAATATGAGGAGTAAGAATGACGTTTGGCAATTTTCTCCAAGGAGAAACGGGTGGTAAAGGTTCCTGCCAAAAAACATCAAGGGCAGCTCCGGCAATTTTTTTCTCTTGAAGTAATTTAAAGAGAGCTTTTTCCTCCACTACCCCACCCCGTGAAGTATTAATAAAGAAGCTGGTCGGTTTCATCAGTAAAAGCAGATCGTTATTTATTAGATTTTTCGTGGTATTGTTCAAGGGCAAATGGACGGTAATAATATCACAGTGTTTAAAAATATATTTGAGAGAATTAGTTTTTTCGGTCCGGCTATAGTAATCAATTTTGGCTCCAAAAGCCTTAAATATTTTTTCTACCCTTTTTCCGATGTGGCCATAACCGATAACCCCAACTTTTTTGCCCTCGATTTCCTCTCCTTTAAGCTCTTTTTTAATCCAGAGACCTTCTCTCATCGATGAATATGCAGGTTGCAGTTTTCGTAACAAAGATAATATTAAGCCAAGTGTGAGTTCTGTAACAGCTTCAGAATTTGATTCAGGTGAATTTAATATGAAGATCTTTCGTTTTTTTGCCTCTAAAATATCAATATTATCAAGACCACTACCAACCCGGGCAATCACTTTTAGATTATGTCCACGGTCGATAACATCTGCCGTTACCTTAGTTCGACTACGAACAATTAAACCATCAAAGTTTCCAATTAGATTAATTAACTTTGAGGGAGTGATTTCAGGCTGATAGTTAAAAGAAAATTTTGGATTCTTAATCTGATCAATAACACTTTTATCGACCTTATCAGCTATTAAGATATTAATCATAATTTAAGACATTTCCTTTAATGATTTTTTAAAAGAATCTACAACTTGATCAAGGTCTAATTTTGTTATGTAACCCATATGGGCAACTCTGACAATTTTTCCTTTAAGCTCTCCCATACCACCTGCAATTACCAACTGATATTTGTCTTTTAAAATATTTCTCCACTCTTTTTCATCGACTCCAGTTGGTGGAAAAAGAGCAGTAATGGTTGGTGACGCTTCAGCATCTGCGACTAATAACTTTAGCCCAAGTTTTTTAATTTCACTTCGAAAGTAATCTCGCAACTCAATATGTTTTTGAAAAACTTTTTCTTTTCCCTCTTTTTTCAATAGGTCTAAAGATGTTCGAAGACTATACAAAACCGATACAGCTGGTGTGGCCGGGGTCTGGTTTTTTTGACTAAATTTTTCATAGAGGGAAAGGTCAAAGTAATATCTTGGAAAGGTAGATCTTTGATGTTTTTCCCAAGCATATGGCGAAACGGCAACCATAGCAATTCCCGGAGAAGCCATCCATGCTTTTTGAGAAGCGGAAATCAAAACATCAATTCCTAAACTATCCATAGGAAGATCAGTTCCTCCTAAAGCACTTACAGAATCAACCAACAACAACGGTTTTGACGAGTGAGCCTTAACGATATGGGCGATTTCAAATAAATTATTTAAAACTCCAGTTGAAGTTTCATTGTGAGTAATAAAAACGCCTGCAATTTTATCCATTGTTGAGAGAGTTTTTTGAACATTTTTAACACCAGTTCCATCGACAAATTTAACCTGAGTGACTTTTAGACCAAAACGTCGGCCGATTTCTGCCCAACGATTACCAAACTCACCGCAGGTAAAAAAAACAACTTGGTCTCCTGGCGAGAAAAAATTAACGATGGCTGTTTCGAGTCCGGCTGTGCCTGAAGCAGTTAATAGGTAAATAGGATTTTTTGTTTGATAAAAATATTGAAGACCCAATATTATTTCTTGATGAATTTTTTCATAACTTTTTCCTCTGTGGCTGATCATTTGTTGAGAGAGTGAAGAGAGTACTTGTGGGAGCAATGGGGTTGGTCCTGGGATCCTCAAGTTTGCCATAGTGAAGAAATAATACCGCAATTATATTAAAATATCAATAATGATTAATAGGCTTTTGTTTTATTTATTTTTACTGCTTCTACCAACACAATTGGGCAAACATTTTTTTCTTGACTTTTCTTATCTTTCCGGAGTTCGGGTAGATTATCTTGCTCCAACAATTTATCTGACAGACATATTGGTTTTGCTATTGGCGATTTTTAATTTCAAAACCATATTTAAATTCTTCAAAAATAAAAAAGTTATCATTGGTTTATTTCTTTTATTAATTAATGTTTTGCTTTCACGTCTTCCAGTGGTTTCTTTTTATTGGTTTATAAAAATTATTGAGTTTTTGATAATTTTTTCCTTGGCTAAAAAAATCTTGATGACTTTAAAAGAAAAATATATTTTAGCCACCTTACTTATATCAGGTTTATTTCAACTATTTTTATCCTTAGTTCAATTAATCAATAAACATTCGGTTCAAGGATTATTTTATTATTTTGGTGAGAGATTATTATCTCTTTCAGCGCCGGGGGTCGCAAAAGCTTCGCTTGGCGGGATTGAATTTTTACGTCCATATGGAACTTTTTCCCACCCAAATTCACTATCAGGATTTTTTTTGCTTTTGTATTTTTTTGTACTAACATACAAAAAATTTAATCGTTATTTAGTATTAAAATATTTATTTTTATTGGTTTCAAGCCTTCTAATCTTTATTTCTTTTTCAAAAATAGCCATTTTATCTTATTTGTTTTTAAACGGCATTTATTACATATTAACAATTAAATCTACTAAGGTTGTTTGCAAGCCTTGTATTATTGCGAGAATACTAATTATTATTGTGGTTTCTTTTATCTTTCTTCAGGCAACCACAGATCCTTTAACCATTAACAAAAGAATTGAATTAATGAAAAATTCAACAGCGATTATTCTTCGCTATCCGATCCAGGGAGTTGGTCTAGGAAGCTATTTAATTGAACAAGCAAAATATTCTTCTAAATATTATTTATTTTTTAATCAACCGGTTCATAATATTTTTCTTCTTTTTATAAGCGAAACGGGCTTAATAATCAGCGGATTAATCTTTTTATTTTCATTTAAAACAATTAGTCAGTTTATTAGAACAAATATTTATATATTTCTAACATTAGTTTTAACAGGATTATTTGATCACTATTGGTTAACTTTACAGCAAAATTTTCTTTTGATGGGACTGGTTATGGGAGTGATTCTATCTCGGACTTTACCTGTTGATTAAGATCAGATAACTGTATCAAGGACTGATTTAATCCCTGCGGGAGGATTTTTATTAATTCTTCGATTAATTCCTTGTGTTTAGCATTGCTTAATTTTAAAGTTTCAATGAAACTGGAAGGAGCCTGAGCCCCCTGTTTTTTAGCAGACCTTAATAATTCTGGTATTTTAATAAAATATTTTTCTCCTTTTACAAAAGTATCAATCGCTAATTGGTTTTTCCCCTTTAAGGCAAGGGCTAAGGACATAGAAGCTCTTTTATCAGAGTTCAGAAGATAAAGCTCAGCCTTTTTTAAATTATCTCTTGTTAAGAAATCGGTAATTCTATCTCGAATAATTTTTGTTGCATAAAGAGGACTGTCAGGTAGTAAGCCTGGATAAGGTAGATTATAGATAACTTTTTCCTGTGGAATCTTTACTAATGTTTCCGAGGCTCCCAGGACAAAGTATGTAATAAATGGAACGATGATAACAAATGCAATTAGCGAGACGTAACGCCCAAAATTCTTCATAAGTATGTATCCATTATACAACAAACCCCGCCTTTTGGGCGGGGATGTTATCCTTCGACTTCGCTCAGGATGATTTCGATTGAATCGAAATCACTTAACCATTCTTTTCAAACTTTTTCCAGCGGTAAAACCAGGTGTTTTTGTGGCTGGGATTTGGATTTCGGCTCCAGTTTGAGGATTGCGTCCTTTTCTGGCGGCTCGACGTCTAACCATAAAAGTACCAAATCCGGTTACGACTATTTTCTCACCTCGCTTCATTGCGTCAGACATGGTGGAGAAAACTGTGTTGACGGATTCTTTGGCGGCTTTAGCTGTTAAACCAGCTTTTTTTGCTACTTGTGCGACTAAATCTGCTTTTGTCATTAGTATCACCTACTTTCTATTGACTAAACTTATAAATGAAAATAAATTACAGTAATAGATTAGTCGTTTTTAGGCGTCCTGTCAATCTATATTTAGAATATCTTATTATAACAATCTATATCAAATGTAGGGCACTGGGACGAGGTAAAATAGGGTCAGACCCTTGATGAGGGTCTGACCCTAGATAAAGTTAAATTTTTGTTGTTGCTTCAGCTCGAGTTTCACGAATAACCGTGACTTTAATTTGGCCTGGAAATACTTCAAATTTTTGTTCTAATTCTTCTCTTATTTTTTCCGCGGTAACCAAAGCTTCATCATCAGTTATTTCGTCGGGCTTGACAATGACTCTTAATTCTCGACCAGCCTGTAAAGCGTAGGCTTCTTTAACACCTTTTTTTGTTTTAGCAATATCTTCTATGGTTTTAATTCGTTTTAGATATTCACCAAAATCTTCGTGACGTGCACCTGGGCGTCCACCGGAAACTGCATCAGCAATATAAACAACAACCGCCTCAAGAGAAGTAAAAGGAACATCTTCATGATGACTAGCGACACAATCTATCACTTTTTGGGGAAAGCGATTTTTTTTCAAAACTTCGACACCCAAATCAATATGAGATCCTTCCTTATCAGTTACAACTTTACCTATATCATGAAATAAACATCCGAGTTTAACTAAATTAACATCAAGATGAAGCTCATGAGCTAAGGCAACACCGATTCTTGTTTCTTCTAAGGTATGCGCAATCATATTCTGACCATATGAATAGCGGTATTTAAATCGACCTAATAATTGTGTTAATTCAGTAGGCAGATTGTAGACACTAACACTGTGGGCGAGCTCTTCACCCGCTTTAAAAATAATCTTATCTACTTCTTCTCGGGTTTTTTTTACTATCTCTTCGATTCTTTCCGGTTGAATACGCCCATCTTTAATTAATCGTTCTAGAGACATTCGAGCAACTTCTCGACGGATGGCATCAAACGAAGATAATTTAATTACTTTTTCTTCTTCAAGATCAACGTCAACTCCTGTTGCAATTTCAAAAGCCCTGATGTTTCGACCCTCTTTTCCAATAATTCTACCCTTATAATCTTCGTTTGGAAGATTAATAACAGACAGTGTATATTCGGAAACATAGTCAATTGCACCATAACGAATTGCATCAACCAATATTTGTTTAGCTTTATCGTCGGCAGTTAATTTAACTTCTTCTTCAGCTGCTTTTATTTTTTTAGCCACTTCCCCTTTTAATTTATCTTCCCAACCGCGGAGCAACAGATCCTTAGCTTGATCTTTTGTTAAGGCAGAAATTTTTTCCAACTTCTGTAGCATTTGATCTTTTTTTATTTCTAAGTCTTTTTTGATTGATTCGACATTATTTTTTAGATCTTGGACTGATTGTTTTTCGCGAATAACTTGATTGTCTTTTTCTTCAATTTGCTCTTCACGGTGTGCTAATCTCTTTTCGACCTCGATCGCACCGGTAGCAATTTTTCTTGCGTCTTCTTGGGCTTTAAAAGTAATTGTTTGTGCCTCGGCCTTGGCTTTTGCTAGTAATTCCTCCCTTTCTTTTTTTAAAGAAGTGAATTTCTTGAAAAATTTTATTAACATAGGAATTTATATGAAGCTTGGAAGGAAGAAAAATATTAAAAATTAAAAATCAAAGACTGAAATCACAAACTACAAATCAGAGAGAGAAGAAAAAAATTTGTATTTTGGTCTGTCATTTGAAATTTATAATTAATATTTAACTTTTATAACACCAAGCAATTTCTAATTAAGGACATTTTACTCTTTATTTATTAAATCTTCAAACGCTTTTTTACTTGTCTCGTAATTAAACCCTCTCCGAGAGAGAAGATTTATGGCTTTTTCGAAGCGTTTTTGTTTTGGTAGGTTTTTTATTATTTCCCAACGGCGGGCAAGAGCTTTTTCGGCCAGTTCATCTTCGTTGATTTCAATATTGGAAAAATATTCGTCAACCAGTTCGCGATCAACCCCAAATTTATTTAACTCTTGTTTGATAGCGTAAATTCCTTTAACCTTTGTTTTGGTGCGTGAATTAACTAAATAATCAATAAATACTTTGTCATCTAAAAATTTTAGTTCTATTAGATGATTAATAATTTTATCAACTGCAACGTGAGACCAGTGAGTCGTCCTGACTTTTTTGTAAAGATGTGTGCGGGTTTCTTTAATAGTGCGGGGACGGAATTTAAGATAGAAAAAGGCAATGTTTAAAAGTGGAATCAAATCATCTTTCATAATTGACCTAATTAACCTAATTGATTTAATTTCTAATCAATGACCAAGCGCTAATTTCCAATAAAAATTGGACATTGGACATTATTTAGGTCAATTAGAATAATTAGTAATTAGAAATTTATTTTTTGATTAGCTGTTTCAGTATCTGTTCTCTCACCTTACTATCTTTCATCAAAATTTCTTTAACCTCTGCTTTTCCGTGTCCTAAGACTTTGTCTTGGTATTTTATAAATGAGCCACTTTGAACCAAAAGTCCGGCAGCAATGGCGGCATCTACTATCCCCTCTTCTTTATCAATTCCTGACGAAATTATCACAACCTCAGCTTCTTTAAAAGGTGGAGCAACTTTATTTTTAATTACTTTTACTCTGATACGAGTGCCATAAACTACATTGTTTTTTTTTAAAGTTTCAATCTTTCGGACGTCCATGCGGATACTACAATAGAATTTCAAAGCCAGTCCTCCTGGTGTTGTTTCTGGATTACCGAAGAAAACTCCAATTTTTTGTCGAAGTTGGTTGGTAAAAACAATCGTTGTCTTTGATTTGGAAACGATTCCTGTTAGCTTTCGTAAAGCTTGGGACATCAAACGAGCCTGAAGGCCCATCTGAGCATCACCCATCTCCCCTTCAATTTCTGCCCTTGGAACAAGAGCTGCAACCGAGTCAACAACTATCAAATCTATTCCTCCTGACCTGACCAAGGTTTCTGTAATTTCCAATGCCTGTTCTCCGGTATCAGGCTGAGAAACTAAAAGATCATCAAGTTTTACTCCAAGTATTTTTGCCCAAGCTGGGTCAAGCGCATGTTCAGCATCAATGAATGCCGCTACTCCACCGACCTTTTGAGCTTCAGCAATTAATGACAGACAAACTGTAGTTTTTCCGGCTGCCTCTGGACCAAATATTTCAATAATGCGCCCTCTAGGTATTCCACCAACGCCAAGTGCGGTATCAAGGGTTGGGATACCAGTTGAAATAACATCAACTGGGACAACTGTCCCCTGGCCCAATCTCATAATTGATCCCCTTCCAAACTGTTTTTGAATAGCATCAATCGCCATTGTAACCGCTTGTTTTTTCTCTGAATCCTGTGACTTCATATTTTTTTAATTTAAAATTTTATAACCTTATAACTTTATAAACTATTATTTTTTTTGTCAACCGCTTATAAGCTACAAAAGATAGATCAGGCTAATAACGATAATACCCCAAAGAGCTATTGTCACAATTAAAGGAACATCGGTAGTAATTGTTCGTTCTGGCCTTTCCCCTTCAGCTTTTTCATATAATAATTGGGCATAACGGGCGACTCCGTAGACGACTAAAGGAATAGTAATCATCAACCACTTTCTCGCTTCAAATCCAGGGAATGCTTGATTAAAAAACCTAGAAACTATTGTTTCCGCCTGAGGTGGCCTTTCAACATAAGCATAGGTAGAATAAGCAATGATTGTTGCCGTGCCAAAAGTATAGGTGAGAAAATCTAAAAAATGCTCATTATAACGGTATAGAGATAGTCTCGCTTTAACTCCATGAGCAACCAATTCAGCATGGCGCTTGACCGAAGCCATAAAAAGAGAGCCAAAAAATATTGTTAAAAGAAGCCAGATTGGAATATGATATCCAGTTGCGATTTCACCGGCAAAAGTTCGAATCATAAAAGAAAATGAGATAGTAAAAATATCGATAACAGGTTGTTTTTTTAATGTAAATGAATAGAAAAAATGAAGGATTATAAAAAATAAGCTTAAGAAAAAAAACGGTAAAGAAAAAAATAAGGCCAATATTAATGAGATTAAACTTAAGACAAAAACTATGGAAGTAGCTTCAGGCAGAGAGAGGTCACCTGATGCAATCGGTCTGAATTTTTTCAACGGATGCATTTTATCGAAAGGATAATCAATGATGTCATTCAAAACGTACGAGGTTGAAGAAAGCAGACAAAAAATAAGAAAAGCGCTAAAAGATTTTATTAATAAATCAGGATTAAAAAGTTGGCCGGAAAAAATTATTGCCGTAAAAATAACAAAATTCTTTAACCATTGATTAATTCGAAGAGCGTAAAAATATGTTCGTAGTTTATTATTTTTCATGACTATTGAATTATATAATATTTTTATTTATCATAGTATCCTATGAGCAACAATGATGATTTGGTTGTAAAGTCAGTTAATTTTTTTTCTAAGCAAATTCATGATTCGCTTGAAGGAGCTTTAAAAATTGAGGTCCCAACAGAATTCAGACAGATAAAAAATATAGTTGCCTGTGGTATGGGCGGTTCACGTTTTCCACACTACATCATTAAAGAACTTTTTAAAGGAGAGATTAGTGTTCCATATAATTTTAATGATGATTATAATCTTCCAGGATATGTTGATGAAAATACATTAGTTATCCTTTCATCATATTCAGGAACGACCGAAGAGGTTTTATTTTGTGGAGAAAAAGCTCTAGAAAGAAAAGCAAAAATAATTGCGATTTCTGCTGGAGGTCCATTAAAAGATTTCATTACAAAGATAAATAGTCCTGGATATTTTTTTGATCCTATTTATAACCCATCAGGTCAACCAAGAATTGGTTTTGGATATTTGGTCGGTGGAATTATGGGTCTGCTTTTTAATTTAGGCGTCTTAAAATTTGATAAACAAATAGTGATTGATAGTATTGCTAATTTAGATAAGGTGACAAGTAATTTTAAAATAGAAATCGAAGATAAAGATAATCCGGCCAAACAAATGGCTGCAAAAATTCTTAATAAATATCCCTACTACATTGTTTCGGAATTTTTAACAGGAATTGGAAATGCAATTGCTAATCAGACGAACGAAACAGCCAAATCCATTTCATCGTTTAGAATTATTCCGGAATTGAATCATCATATGTTGGAAGGTCTAAAGAATCCCAAAGAGCTGGCAAAACTTTCAACATTTGTTTTCTTTTTTTCAAAATTATTTTCGCCATCAATTCAAAAAAGATTTTTAATCACGAAAGAAGTTATTGAAAAAAATAATATTGAAACTTTGTGGCATGAATTGAAAGGGAAAAATAAAGTCGAACAAGCATTTGAATTAATGGCTTTCGGCAGCTATCTTTCAATGTATCTGTCAAAAATGTATGGGGAAAACCCAACCGCCATCCCCTACGTCGATTACTTCAAGAAAAAACTATCAGAGGTTTAACTATTTTTGTCAATAAAACTTTTGACACTTTTCAAAAGTAGCGGAAATTTAACAAATTTTTTGTCCGTTCCTACATTAAAATGTCCTGCGTTTTTAACAACAATTAAATTAGCATTTAATTTTTTTGCTATTTCTTGACCTTCAGATACTGGGGTGTCGTCATTAGTTGATTGATGAACTTCAAAATATCGAGAACCTTTTTTTATTTGCTTCCAGTCAAACGGAACTTTATGAAAAGAATCAATCTTTTTATTATTTTTTGGATACCATAAAAAATTAATCCAAGGAGCAATCAAAAATGTTCCTGCGATAGACTGTTTAATTTTTGCGAGGTAGTGATATGTAAAAACACAACCCCTTGAATGAGCAATAAAAATGGTGTCACTGTCAATATATTTATTATAATCATTTAAGGTTTCTATCCATTCAGAAAGATTGTGTCCGCCATAAGAAGAATCTTGTTTTTCAATCGGGGGAATTGGAAATTGAGGAATAAAAACTCTATGACCTAATTTTGATAGCTCTTTCTTTAACCAGGGAAACCAGTTATTTTGAGGAGAACCATAACTGCCATGGATGATAAAAATATTTCTCATACAAGGAGATTATATCATTTTGGCGACTTCTTTACCTAACTTGACAGCGTAGTTAGTTCCCCTATCATAAGGATAAGTCATATCAAGGTTAGCGATGAAAAAGTTTTTTTCTGGAGTGATGAAGTCAGGTTTATTTTCCTCAAAATCTTTATTAAAGATCGGTTGAGCAAATGGGGCTTTGAACAAAAAAGAATTTAAAATTGAAAATTGAAAATTGAAAATTTGATCTAAACTTGGTTTAACTAAGTTTAATATTTCTTCTTTATCCATTTTTAATAGTTTACTATCCCCGTCTACATACCAACCAATATAAGCAATATGTTTATTATTATAATTTTTTTTATCGGCAAAATTTGTATGTTGAGCCAAGATCATAAAAGGAATTTTATCAGTACAAATATTTAGCCAATAAGTTTTATCAAGAATCGGCTTGTCAGTTTCCAAAATCAAAGTGATTGCATGTAAATATTTAAGTTTGTTAAATCGAGATAAATATTCTTTAGAAAAAATACTTGAAGTTAATTTAGTTAAAACTGGTGTAGGCAAAGTTGAAATAATTTTATCGTAAGAAATATTGTTAATTATAAATTTATCTCCCCGCTTCTCTATACTTTTTATTTCAAAATTATTTTTTATATCAACTTTTAGATTAACTAACTGTTTTTCTAAGTAATTAATAAACTCTTGAAATCCGCCTTCAATATATCCTAATGCTTTTGTTCTCTTATTAATTCTAGCCCAAATAAAGACGGCCGAAATAATTCCCGCATATTTACCGAACTTTCCCCGAAAAAGTTGTTGCCATAGGACATTCCAAACTTTATTTCCCATAGTTTTTTTCAAAAATTCCTCTGAAGTTATCCTTTTATAAAACGGCAGATATGGAGATAGTTTAAGAAAAACAATCACGATTCCAGCTCGTAATTTATCTAATAAGGGAAGATAGGGGAAGCGAAGTAAATCTATAGGGGTGTCTAAGGGGATGATTGTTCCATCATTAAACAACGAAGCCGTTTCGGGTGATCGGAAAAATATTTTATTAAAACCAATTTCTTTAGCAAAGTTTAAAATATCGTAGTCGTTGGCAAACAAATGATGGTAAGCCCGTTCTAAATACCAATCCCAGTCATTGCCTTTAAAACCGGAGGCTAAGCCGCCCAACACCCTTTCCTTTTCCATTAAAGTTATTTGATGACCATTGTTAGCCAAAAAATAGGCAGCGGTCAGGCCAGTAACTCCCCCTCCGAGAATAGCTATTTTCATATTTTTATTAATAATTCCCGCAAATATACCGTAGATAAAACGCAATAATTATTTATTTGAATTTTTTTTGGACTCAATTAAGATCGTTTCTATAAACATGGTTGAAGGAACCGCTAATATTATTCCAATAATTCCGGCTAATTTTCCACCGATCACCATAGCAATTAATATAATAATCGGGGGTAAGCCTGTTGCTTTTTTCATAACTATAGGAACGATCAAATTGTTTTCTAATTGCTGAATAACAAGGTAGAGGATAGCACAATATAGGCCTATAACAGGGGAATAAGAGAGGCCAATTAATATAGCAGGAATCGATGAAACGATCGGACCAAGGCTGGGAATGACTTCAAGGAGCCCTGCCAAAACGGCCAGAGCCAAGGCATATTTTAAACCAATAATATTCAGTCCAACATAGGTCATTGTTCCAACAACAATCATTAAGATTATTTCTCCCCAAAACCAGCCACTCATTCTTTTCTGAGCCCGTTCCGATATTAAATTAATTTTATTTAATTCTATATCGTTAAAAAAAATTCCTAATAATCTTTGAGCAAGGTTTTTTTCTAAAAGAAAATAGAAACCAAAAAATAAAGTTGAAGTAACAAAGATAACATTAGAGAAAGCCAACTTGATTAGATTGATTGTCTCATTAGCTAAACTAGGAATATTATTGGAAAGAAAATTTAAATTAAAATTAGTAGACAAAGTCGGCAATACCTTAGTGATAATATTGGGTAAATTCTTAAAAAGAATAATAATTTCTCCCGCTAAAGGGGGTATAATCAAGGCGAATAAATAAAAAATAGTAAAAATAAAGATAAAATAAATTATAAAAGAACTAATCGATCGAGGTATTTTTTTTGTTTCTAAAAAATCAACAGGTTGACGTAAAGCCCCAGCAATAATAAAAGCAATAAATAACGAAAAGATTAAGTCTTTTATTAACCAAACAACACCGAGTAATAAAATAAGACCAATTGTAAAAATAATTGTTTTTGAAGAGATTTCTATTTTCTGTGGCATATGAGATATTATATCATCCTTTTGCTAAAGCTAAAACATAAACTTTTTTAGCTCCGGCCCTTTTTAAAGTTTTAGCAGCTTCCCGAACGGTTGAGCCAGAAGTTACGACATCATCAACTAATATTACATTAGGGTAAGGACATCTTAACGAAGTGAATACACCTCTTGTATTTAGATATCTAGTTTTTTTGTTTTTTAGTTGTGCTTGTGAAGTTGTTTCTTTTTTCCGAATTAATAGATCAACAATTAGGAAATGTAAATATTTTTGAAAATATACGCTAATGAATTTTGCCTGATTAAAGCCTCGTTCGTTATATTTATTTTTTGAGAGAGGAATTGGTTGAATAACAAAATCTGTGGAAAGCCTCTTGTAGAAGCCTAACTTTGTAACTGCTTGAGGTTCAATAATTTTATAAAATTCTTGCCAGACCTGCACGGCCAATCGATACTTAATATTTTTAATAATTCTCTTTAGGATCGGGTTGTAATGATATATAACAAGTACTCCATCAACGTCTAACTTTTTTGTACAGTTAGGATGGGTTAGGCCGAAAAGAGAAGGTTTTTTGCAATAAAGACAAGTATCTAATGCTATTGGTTTTAATTTATCTTGACAGGATTGACAAAGATAGATACCAATATATCCACAGCCAAGACAAAATTTTGGAAAGAGAAGATCGATGAGAAACATAACGATTATAGTCATTATAACGGTTATAAACATTATAAATAGTTCACAGATTTAAAAGAACTTATATTAGTTTTTGATTAAAAGTGTATTTTGAGGCTAAATAATTTATCAATAGAAATTGATATAGTTTTGATATATTTAGACCTCTTGATAACTGCCAGGTAGTGTTTTAAATTTAATATCGCACTATATGTTTTGTATTTTTTGTCAACATCATGATACAGAGGTAATTGAAACAAGAGTATCTGAAGATGGAACAACGGTCAGAAGAAGAAGGTCGTGTTCAAAATGTGATAAACGCTTTACAACATATGAGAGACTTGAAGAGTTACCAATAGTGGTTATTAAAAGAGATGGAACAAGGCAACGATTTGATAGAGAGAAACTAAGAAGCGGACTTTTCAAATCATGTGAAAAAACAATTGTAACTGCTGAAAAAATTGATAGAATAATTAACGAAGTTGAAAGAGAGCTGAAAGAGAAAGATGAAACAGAAATAGAGAGTAAAGTAATTGGTAATTTATCAGCCAAGCGATTAAAAAAAATTGATAAAGTTGCCTATATTAGATTTTCCTCGGTCTTTCGAAGATTTGTTGATCTAGATGACTTTGAGGAAGAGTTAAAAAAAATTAATCCGATTAAATCGGTAAAATAATATGAAATTGAAAGGACTTGCGGAAAAGGTTTTTTTGGATCGTTATTCATTAAAGGATAAAGCTGGTAAGGCATTGGAAAAACGACCAGAAGAGATGTGGGGCAGAATTGCTAAGGCTGTAGCTAAGGTAGAAAAAAAATCAAAACAAAAAAAGTGGGAAAAAGATTTTTATTCAGTATTAAAAGATTTCAAATATGTTCCAGGCGGAAGAATTTTATCAGGAGCAGGAACGGGTTATGATGTCTCTTTTTACAACTGTTTTGTTATCCCATCTCCAGAGGACTCAAGAGGGGGAATCCTTAAAACTTTAGGGCAGATGGTGGAAATTATGGCTCGCGGCGGCGGTGTTGGCATTAATCTTTCATCTCTTCGTCCTCGAGGGGCAAGAGTTAAAAAAGTCAATGGTTTTTCATCAGGTCCTATAAATTGGGCTTCGCTTTTTTCAGTTGCAACCCGCGATATTATTCAACAGGGTGGAACTAGAAGAGGCGCCTTAATGCTTATGCTTTGGGACTGGCATCCTGATATTGAAGAATTTATCACCGTTAAACAAGACCTATCAAAAATCAACGGGGCTAATCTTTCTCTATGTGTCTCCGATACTTTTATGGAGGCAGTTGAAAAAGACTCCGACTGGCCATTAGTATTTCCGGACATTAAAGATCCGGAATATGATGAAAAATGGACTGGTGACTTAGATGCTTGGAAAAAAATGGGAAAAAAAGTTATCGTCCATAAAGTTGTTAAAGCAAGAAAGCTTTGGGACCTAGTTGCCACGGCGGCTTGGAAATCAGCTGAACCTGGAGTGGTTTTCATGGAAAGATACAATAAATTACACAATAACTATTACTGGAATAAGATTATCTGTGTTAATCCTTGTGGTGAAGAAGGGCTGCCAGCATGGGGGGTTTGTAATTTAGGATCGATCAATCTATCAGCTCTTGTTAAAGGGCACGATATTGATGAAAAAGGTAAATTTGATTTTAATGCTTTAAAAAGTATTGTACGGACCGCAGTTCGTTTTCAAGATAATGTTGTTGATATGGACCCCTATGTCTTTGAAGGTATTCGCAAGACTCAACTTGAGGGAGAGCGAAGAATAGGACTTGGAACAATGGGATTGGGTGATGTTTTGATCAAATTACATTTGCGCTATGGTTCTCCGGAATCCCTTGAATTTATTGACAAGGTTTATAAAATGATTAGGGACGAAGCTTACCAGGCATCATCGGAATTTGCTCGCGAAAAAGGCAGCTTTGCTAAATATGATCAAAAACTTTATCTGGCAGGAAAATTTATAAGTCAGTTGACCGACGATGTCAAAAAGTTAATTAAGAAAAATGGAATAAGAAATTCGGTGCTTTTAATGCAGGCGCCCACAGGGTCAACTTCTCTAATGGCAGGTACAACCAGCGGTATTGAGCCGGTCTATGAATTTGAATTTATCAGAAAAGATAGAATAGGAACACATGTTATTCGCCATGATCTTTACGATGGTTGGTACAATAAGCATGAAAAAGAAATAAAAGACGGGAAATTAAAAAAGCCGGAGTGGTTTGTCTCGGCTAATGAACTAACACCAGAAGACCATGTAAAAGTTCAGGGAGCGATTCAAAAATATGTCGATGCTTCAATTTCCAAAACGGTTAATGCACCAAATTCACACACAGTTGAAGACGTAAAAAGACTTTATAACTTAGCTTATAAACTAGGATGTAAGGGAATCGCTTATATGAGAGATGGCTCTAGACCGGGTGTTCTTGAGCGAAAACCTGATCCAGCTGAAGCCAAAGCAAGTAAAGAAGTAGTTTGCCCCCCTCCTTCCTATACCATTAAACCTCGACCGATGGTTGTTCACGGTGCCACTTATAGGATCAATACACCGGTTGGAATTGCTTTTATTACCTTAAACACCAATGGCGGTAATCCTCCGGAACCTTTGGAAATCTTTATCAACGTTGGTAAGGCGGGAAGCGATGTCTACGCAATGGCAGAGGGTTTAGGAAGAATGATTTCGGTGGCCCTGCGTTTTTCATCTCATATTTCTGTTTCTGATCGAGTTAACGAAATTATTACCCAGTTATCAGGAATAGGAGGAGCAAGAACAATGGGTTTTGGTAAGGATAGAATAAGAAGTTTGCCGGACGCTGTTGCTAAAGTATTATCAATGCACTACGGAATGAATGGGGAGAAAAAAACCAATGGAGTTGTTAAGGAAGATCCAAAATTAGTAACCACAACGACTCAACCGGAATTAATTCAACCAGAAGTGGCCGTGGCAAGATCGACCTCTTTTGATATCTGTCCTTCTTGTGGTGAAGTAACTTTAGTCCACGAAGAGGGTTGTAAAAAATGTTATGGATGCGGGTACAGCGAGTGTTAAGTCAAAATTCAAAATGCAAAAATCAAAAATGAAAGTCAAAATTAAAAAGTTTGGAACTTTGAACTTTTTACTTTAACTTCTAACTTTTGACTTTTAACTTATGCCAATATACACACGTACTGGCGACTTCGGAACAACCGGTCTTTATGGTGGGAAAAGAATTTCCAAGGCTGACTGCCAAATTGAGACTTACGGATCAATTGATGAACTGACTTCTTATATTGGATTGGTGGTTACTAAATTAAAAAATAAACAGGACAAAAATTTATTGATAAATATTCAAAGAAACCTTTATCAAGTAATGGGTTTTTTATCAGGAGCTAAAATTAACTTGCTGTTTTTGAAAGAAAAAGTTTCAGATTTTGAAAAAACTATCGATGAAATTGAAAGCCAACTTCCCAAACTAAACAAATTTATTATTCCAGGCGGTAATGAAATTTCCTCCCTATTCCAAATACTTCGAGTTCTCTGTCGAAAAGCTGAGAGAAGAAATATTGATTATTTCAATAAAAAACCAATTGCGGATAACGAATTACTGATTATAAAATATCTCAATAGACTTTCTGATTTATTTTTTGATTTAGCCCGGAAGTATGGAAAAGACAATGAAGTTGTTTTATAATCTCTACACCAATGAAAAAAACAAAACTAAAATCAGCGGGTTCATACTTGTTAATAATTTTATTAGCAGTCGTTGCCCGTCTTATTCCTCATGCCCCGAACTTTGCTCCGATTGGTGGGTTGGCTTTATTTTCAGGATCGCATTTTAAAAAGAAAATTGCTTTGTTAATTCCATTGGCAGCAATGTTTCTCTCTGATATATTTTTGGGATTTCACAAAACGATTCCATATGTTTATGTGAGTTTTATAATTATTACTTTAATCGGGGGATTGATAAAAAATAACAAATGGCAGTCATTGGCATTGGCGAGTTTAATATCTTCATTTCTATTTTTCCTAATAACCAACTTTGGGGTTTGGGCAAGTTTTGATATGTATCCAAAAACAATTGACGGCTTAATACAAAGTTATGCTATGGGAATTCCATTTTTCCGCAACACAATTCTTTCTGATTTATTTTATTCTTTCTCATTTTTTTACGGATATAGATTTTTATCGAACTTCAATTTTAAAAAACAAACCTTGCCAAGCCTTTTCTGACCTCGGAGGTTAGAAAAGGCCGGTTATATCAACCTAAAATAGGAAGGGGGAATTTTTCTTTCAAATATTTTTTATATAACTCCAAGTTATCTCCATGGTCGAAGGCGATTTCTTCTTTAGTCGGAAGTTTTTCCAGATCAAACCATTTCAGATGAGAAACTTCCTCGTCTGATTTGCCGGTTTGTTTGACCGCATTGGCAATAAAAATGATGTCAACGTTTTGTCTGTCTTCCATCGGACGATTCGGGTTATCATTAATTCGAAAAAGTTTTAGATCATTTATTTCCCAACCACTTTCTTCCATTACCTCTCTTTTAATTGCCTGAACTAAATTCTCATCTCTGTCAAAAAATCCACCGATTAAACCCCATTTTCCAAATTCAAGAATAGGTTTTCCGTTAAAGGTACCCCTTTTTCCAAGAAGAATTTGACTAACTTTTACAACAATTGCATTGACAGTGATATGGCGAAGTGAAGTTTTATTGCCATTTTCAAAAGAACAAGTGATCATAAGTATATTATAATCAAATTATGTCAACAAAAAACTATACCGCAATTGATGATCTGTTGAAAAAAAACAAAAAGAACGACGGTATTAGTTTGTCAAAAGAATCAGAACCGATCGCTGCGGAAAAATTTGAAATAAAAGAACCAGTTGAGGATAATGTTGAAGAAGAGGTGAGACCATTTGTCAGTCCTAGGGCAGAAACGATAGAACTTCCTCCGGATTTAAAAGCGTTAGGATTGGAGGCAGTCAGTCATTCAAAATTTCCAAGTTATAAAAATATTAAGCTCCCGCTAAGCGACGAGAAAATTATTGTTGGTCAAAAAGCGCCGTTTACAACCGGTATCCGTTGGTTATCAACTTTGGCCCTCTATATTCTTGCCCAAGCTCATTTAGGACTGAAGGTAGTCCATGGAAGAGTGATACGAGTGCTGAAACGTTAGGAAACTTTCTTAATTTCCGCCAAAAATCCTTCTTTACTTTGAGCTCCAACAAATTGACCAGCGACTTGACCATCTTTAAAAATTAAAAAAGTTGGAATAGAAAATACTTGATATTTCGAAGATAATTCCTGATTTTGGTCAACATCAACTTTAACAAATTTTACGTTTTTTACTTCTTCAGTTAACTGTTCAATTATAGGTCCGGTCATTTTGCAAGGACCACACCAAGTGGCATAAAAATCAACTAAAACAACCCCTTTAGCTTTTAATACTTCAGTTTCAAAATTATTATTATCGAGATGAGCAACGACCATAGGTTAATATCTTAGTACGGGATATTTTTAATGTCAAATGTAAATTGATAGCATAAGTATCAATCGGTAAATATATCCTTTTTCAACAATCCAATTACATGTATTTGTAGGTTATAAGCGGTTGACAAAAAAAGTTTATCAAGTTATAAAGTTTGTCAAGTTTATCAAGGGAAATATTTATTAATTAAAAACTTGATAAATATTTTTATGAAATTTACACGATTCGAAGAAATAATAGCTTGGCAAAAATCAAAAAAATTATCACTTTTAATTTATAAAGAATTTAAAAATTGTCGAGATTATGGTTTTAAAGATCAAATTCAAAGAGCAACTATTTCCATAATGAATAATATTGCCGAGGGTTATGAAAGAAATAGTAATAAAGAATTTCGAAACTTTCTATTTATTTCTAAAGGTTCATCTGGGGAGGTCAGATCAATGCTTTATATTTCAAAAGATTTAAATTATATTTCTAATCCTGTTTTTATTGATCTAAATAATAGAGTTTTTGAAATTTCTAAAATTATTTCAGGTTTGATCAAATCGCTAAGGATTTAATACATCTTGATGAACTTGAAAAACTTGACAAACTTGATGAACTTATTATTATGTTAGCAAAAATATTTTCCGGTACGGTCATCGGACTTGATGGAATATTAATTGAGGTTGAAGTTGACGTGGCCTCAAAAGGTTTTCCCGGTTTTACAATTGTTGGTTTACCAGATAAGGCGGTAGGAGAGGCTAAAGAAAGAGTTAGAGCAGCTATTAATAATGCTTCTTTTCAAATTCCAGACACTAGAATTACTGTAAATTTAGCTCCTGCCGATATTCCAAAAGTCGGCTCTGCCTTTGACCTGCCAATAGCAGTTGGAATTCTCACTGCCTCCGGAATGATTAAAAAAGATGTTTTATCAGAGAGCCTTTTTATAGGAGAGCTATCTTTAAAGGGTGATGTTCGTAGGGTGCCAGGGGCAATATCAATTGCCCTACTTGCCAAGTCAAAAAAAATCAAAAAAATTTTTGTTTCAAGAGAAAATATATCCGAAGTTGTTTTGGTTGATGGAATTGAAGTTTATCCTGTTGATAGTTTAGTTGATTTAATTTTACATTTGAATGAAGTTAAATTAATTTCACCCTTTCCACATAAAGATTTTATCAGCCTTATCAAAGAAGAAAAATATGACAATTTATTTGAAGATATTAAAGGCCAAGAGACGGCCAAGCGGGCGCTTGAGATTGCCGCCGCCGGATTTCATAATATTATTCTCAAAGGTCCACCAGGGACAGGAAAAACACTTTTGTCACGAGCTTTTCCTTCAATTCTTCCACCAATGCAAAAAGAAGAAATTCTCGAGGTGACAAAAATTT
Source organism: Candidatus Roizmanbacteria bacterium (assembly GCA_902200405.1). Classification (GTDB taxonomy): domain Bacteria; phylum Patescibacteriota; class Microgenomatia; order UBA1406; family GWC2-37-13; genus GWC2-37-13. The sequence continues at coordinate 47,376 of CABIKN020000001.1, forward strand.
ATTCGGTGGCAGGACTACTTCATAATCAAAGCTTTATTGCAAGTCGGCCATTCCGCTCACCTCATCATACGACGTCCCGCATTGGTTTAGTTGGAGGAGGATCAAATCCAACTCCCGGTGAAATCTCTTTAGCTCATCGAGGAGTTTTATTTTTGGATGAAATTCCAGAGTTTCCCAGAACAACTCTTGAAAGTCTTCGTCAACCCTTGGAGGATGGGTTTATAACGATATCAAGAGCATCGGGGACTCTAATTTTTCCATCAAGATTTTTATTATTGGCCGCCTCAAATCCTTGTCCCTGCGGATATCTAGGACACGAAAATAAACCCTGTCATTGTTTGCCGGGAACAATTTTAAAATATCAGAAAAGATTATCCGGCCCACTCTTAGATAGGATTGATCTTCATATTGATGTTCCTTCAGTGCCGGAGGAAAAATTAACCAGTGATATTTTAAGTGAGTCCAGTCAAAAGGTAAGAACGCGGGTAGTCAAAGCTCGGGAAATTCAAAAAAAAAGATTTAAAAATCTAAAGATTTTTAACAATGGAGAAATGTCATCAGCACAAATAAAAAAATTTTGCCAACTATCACCCGAAGCAGTTAATCTATTAAAACAGGCGATTTCCAAGTTGTCTTTATCAGCCCGAAGTTACTTCAAAACGATTAAAATTGGGCAAACTATTGCCGACCTTAATGGAGTAGAAAAAATTAAAGATTCGTACATTGCAGAAGCTTTACAATTCAGGTCACACGATGAGTGAAATAGGCATTGACAAGGGAAAATTGATTCTTTATACTTTTTTACATATGTTTAACTTCTTAACTGTGATGGCGCAAGATGTTAGTTATGCTCCGGTTGCCTTGGGATTTAAAATTCCTGTGTTTAATGAGGTATTAACTTTTGTAATTAGATTTTTCTTTATTATAGCAGGTCTTGTTGCCCTTTTATATTTATTGCTTGGAGCACTAGCTTGGATTACATCAGGCGGTAATAAAGAATCAGTTGATAAAGCTAGAGAAAAAATTCAAGCGGCATTGGTTGGACTAATTCTTATTTTTGTCGTCTTAGCAATAGTTGCAGTTATTGAAAACATCTTTTTTCCTGGTAATTCAGGTTTAGGAATCACCAAACCTATTGTTTTCCCAGGTTTGATTAATTAAGGACGATCATTAAATTAATATTCTGTGTTTAATATATTTTTACCCGCTTTTACAGTTTTTGCTCAGATTCAAGATTGGGAAACAGGTCCGTCTGGGAACTGTGTTGTTGACGGTGTTCCAACTTTAAAATGCTTAGAGATAGTCTTTGGCAATATTCTTTTTATGTCCTCGTTTTTTATTATCATTGTCCTTTTTATTATGTTTGTGGTCGGTTCATTCCGATATTTAACTTCATTTGGTAATGCTGAGGCTATTAAAAAAGCTCAGGGAACTCTGAAGTATGCGCTTATTGGTTTTATCTTATTTGTCAGCGCATTTTTAATAATGACGATAATTCAGACACTATTCTTAGGAGGGACTGACAACAAAAAAAATAATTTATTTGAATTCAAGATAGGACAGTAAAACTAAACAGTTAAACCGTTTACTTAGATGGTGTGATAAAAATTACCTTAACCCCCTTATCTTCTGGAATAGGTGAAGCCATTTTGTTTTTTTCCTTAACAAAGTTATATAAAACAAATATAAGAAGGGAAATTCCAACAGCGATTAAGACAATACCTAATCTTTTCATAGATTCCTTTTTTCTTTAATAATGTATTTTGGTCTCTTTTGTACTTCCTGATATATCTTACCAACATATTCACCGATTATTCCAATTGTGATCAGTTGAATACCGCCAATAAACATAATAGCTGTAAAAAGGCCGGCCCAGCCGATGACAAAAGATTGGGGTGAAATAGCCTTTTGGATAAGTTCATATATTATTCCCAAGAAACCAAATATACCGGACATAAATCCAAAATAAGTAGCGATTCTGAGCGGCTTGATAGAAAAAGAAGTAATTCCCTCCAGGGCAAAATTCAACATCTTAAAAAAACCGTAATGGGTTTCCCCGGAAAATCTTTTTTCTCTTTTAAAATAGACAAATTCAGTTGGGTATCCGCCCCAAGAAACTAAACCCCGTAAAAAACTTGGACGTTCGGAAAGATTATTTAAAAATTCAACAACTTGTTTGTCAAGGAGTCGAAAGTCACCCACTTCTTGAGGAATTGGTGTGTCTGATAAAAAATTGATTAATCGATAAAAAATTGTTGCTGTAGTTTTCTTAAAAAAATTATCACCTTGTCTTTCATTTCTTTTTGCGTAAACAATTTTTGCCCCTGATTGCCATTTTTCAATCATTTGAGGGATAATCTCCGGAGGATCTTGTAGATCAGCATCAATTGTAATTACACAATCGCCATGGGCGACCTCATAACCGGCAACGAGCGCCATTTGATGCCCAAAATTTCTATAAAATGAAATTAATTTTATGTCTTTATTTTTAACTAATTGTTTTTTAATGATGGACGAGGTTTTATCTTTTGAACCATCGTCAACAAAAATAATTTCATACTGATAATTTTTTAAAATAGGAATAAGGCGTTTTAGTAGAGGGTCAATATTCTGTTCCTCGTTAAAAACCGGAATGATGACAGAAAGTAAAAATTTATTGTCCATGAAGAAATTATAGCAAATTCTTATGTTACGGGGCCGGGAGTCGAACCACGGTCTAGGAGATTATGCAAACTGTATTCTCCAATTGCTTGGAGTGTCGGACTGTGTCTTCACCCCGCTTGAAGCGGGGGTTGGCGTTCAGTCTCTACAGGCTCCTGATTTTATCAGGATTCCCGCGGCGTTTTCCTGTTTAATTAGGAGTTCGCCGTTATAAGCCAATTATCATACAAAATTACTTTCATATGAGCCCATTATTTTAAGCCTCCTGTGCAGCCGTACACTACCCCGTATTGTTAAATTACGTTTAAATTATACATTAATTTTAATATTTATGTTGATAAAAATCGAATATGCTATAATGTAATATATATCTCTATGGCTAAGTCAAAAGAAAAACTAAAAGCAAGAAAATTAAGAAGAAAAGGGGAAAGCATTAAGAAGATATCAAAACTTGTCAAAGTTTCGGTTAGCACTGCAAGTTTGTGGTGTCGTGATATAGAGCTTACAAATAGTCAAATAGAAAATCTTCGTAAAAGACAAACAGATCCTTTTTATGGAAAAAGATTGGATTATTATCTGAAAAAGAAAAAAGAATTTAATCTAAAACTTCTAAATCTAAAAAATGAAGGAATAAGCTCAATAGGTAAATTGACTAAGAGAGAGATATTTATAATTGGTATAGCATTATATTGGGGTGAAGGATTTAAGAAAGACAGTTTGGTTGGCTTAGCAACTCTTGATATAAATATTGCTAAATTTTTTATTTTTTGGTTGAATAAGTCATTTGGCATTACCACGAAAGATCTTATATTAAGAGTAACAGCTAATATTTCTTATAAAAGTAAAATTAATGAATTAGGCAAATATTGGTCAAGAGAACTGAAGATACCAGTAAATCAATTTTCAAAACCATTCTTTCAAAATGCTAAATGGAAAAAAGAATATGAAAATAAAAACGACTATCATGGAGTTTTAAGGATAAGAGCAAGAAGAAGTATTGATTTACTAAGAAAAATATTTGGGTATATTGAGGGGATTAGCTTGTCAGTTAAGTAAATACGATGATTACTTCGATGTATCGATACGTCGAAGTATTACTTTTCAAAATACACCTCCCACCACTGTTTCCAGTTTGGAAATGGCGTTGGGGTAATGGAGGTAGGAAAAATTGGAGGAAAGGGAATAATCAGAGCGATTTCATTATCTTTTAATAAATTTAAATCATTACGGATAGTCTTTTCAATTTCTTCAGTACTTTTTTTTCGGACAACCTCGGTTTTTAATTCAATATTACGTTTTGTTTCTTTGTCGAAATTTTGTTTATATTGTTGATAGAAATTAAGCTTGCTTTTATAACCGAACAAATTTCTGAGAAGTGAAGTGAATAAAAAAATAAGCAGAAAGACAAAGATTATATTCTTAATCAACTTCATGATTTGATTATACCTTGTAGCGTCTTCATTATTCTTCCCGGATCGGCTTTTGATTTCAACTCTTTCATACAAATTCCAATAATAGTTTTTTGATTATTATCAAAGACAGCTTGATTTTGTTTAATGACTTTATCAATTTCTTGTTTCAGTTCCTCATCACTAATTTCAGCAGGTAAATAAACAGAGGCGTTTTTTAATTGCTCTTTACTATCATCCGCAAGTTCTTTTCTTCCACCTTTTTCAAATGCTTCAACAGATTCTTTTAGTTCCTTGATTACTTTTCTTAACACCACCAATGTTTCTTCATCGGTGAGCTCTGATTTTTTATCAATCTCTTTATTCTTTATCTGTGCTAGAATAAAACGGAGAACACTGAGTTTGGTCTTTTCACCCCCCTTAAGGGCGGTGATCTGATCATCTTGAAGTTTTTGTCTTAACATTTAATTATTATACAACTATGAGGAGAAAAATAAACAAGGATGTTGTGACACTTTTTGGAAATATTCAAAAAGTAATTTTAGCCAAACCAGCCATCAATCAAATGTTTGATGATGTCCAGATGATGAAGTTTAAGATTAGGCCAATTCAAGGAGACTTGATGTCTTTTGATTTAAAAAATAAACAGTTTATTGAAAGCTTGTGGAGTTTGGGTAAATTAGACGAATTTTTTTATAGAGAAGTTCCAACTCTTTCCAAGAAAGAAAAGGAAGTTTTTATGAAACTATTTGACAGTTTATATTTTAAATATCAACAACAGTTAAACCAAACCAATCTTCAACAAAGAAAAGTTACTCTGACAAGAACTGGCCTGTTAGAATTGGAGATTTATAAAGAAAGAAAGTTGAAACAAAAAGTAAATTAATGAAAAAATTTCCGGTCGTAATTGATCTAGAAACTAAACATACTTTTAGAGAATTTTCTGAGCATGCTAAACTTGGGATTACCGTTTTTGCTTTATTTGACTATCGTGATAATTCTCAAAAAATATTTACAGAAAAAGACCTTAGCGATCTATTTCCAATACTCGAGAATTGTTCATATATAATCGGTTTTAATATAAATAGTTTTGATCTACCAGTTCTCCAACCATATTATCCTGGAGATATAAAACATTTTAAAACGTTTGATATCTTAGATGATATTAAGCGAATTTTAGGTCATAGGTTATCACTGAACGATACAATCAAGGCAACGCTTGACAAAAAGAAAACGGGCCATGGACTGGAAGCGATTGATTTTTACAAGGAAGGAAAGTGGGAGGAGCTGAAAAAATATTGTCTGGATGATGTGATGTTAACTAAAGAACTTTTTGATTATGGAGTTAATAATAAAAAAATTTCTTATTTAAATGAAAATGGCAAGGTAGATATTAAAGTTGATTGGGCAAAATATTTAGAAGATGAAGGACGGGGGGAGATGCCGTTGACATTGCCGTTTTAAATATGATAACAACAGATAACATTTTAAATGTAAAAAAACCTAAATTAAAAGCTGAGATAATTGATGTGTTAAAAAATCGCTTTAGCCCGAGAGTTTTTTCGGATGAAGAAGTTAATAAAAAAGATTTCAATTCAATTATTGAAGCTGTTCGCTGGACGCCTTCATCAAGCAATCGTCAACCTTGGTTTTTTTATGTAGCTAAAAAAGGCGGTAAAGAATTTGAAAAAGTATTGAGTTGCTTAAATAAAGATAATTATTGGGCAAAAAATGCAAGTTATTTACTAGTTGGTTGTTATCTTGACGAAGATGAAAAGGGAAAAAATAATTATGGACAGTATGATTTAGGTCAGGCGGTTATGAGTCTGGTAGTTCAAGCACAGTCTCTGGGATATTACACGCATCAAATGGGTGGGTTCAATAAAGACATGATAAAAGAAGTCTTAGTTATTAAATTCCCGGTTTTTCCGTGGGTTGTTGTTGCGATTGGAAAAATTGGAGATTATTCAAATGTTGACCAAATTTTGATTGATAAAGATAATAAAGAAAGAAAAAGGAAAGAAATAATTAGTCAAAAAATATAAAAGTTTATGAAAATTACAACACAAGAAATAATCAAAATAAGAAAACAGCAAGTTCGTTATCCGCTTATTCAGCCAATCGCAGATCGATTTAGCCCACGGCATTTTTCCAGTGAAAAAATTCCAAACAAAGTTATTGACTCGATTTTTGAAGCCGCTCGTTTAGCTCCTTCAGGGCACAACTATCAGCCCTGGTTTTTTTATTGGACAAGAAATACCGGCAGAACTTTTGAAAAAATTATCTCTTGTTTCCCCCAGTCAAATTATTGGGCAAAGACAGCATCGGTTTTAATCGTCGCCTGTTATCTCCCAACTATTGACGGAAAACGGGATAAGTATGCTTTATACGATTTAGGAGCATCGGTTATGTCTTTAATTCTACAGGCCCAGCATCTAGGATTTTATGCCAGACAGATTGGGAACTGTGATACAAAAAAATTAAAAGAATTATTAAATTTAAATAAAGACCATAAGCCTTTTGTTGTTGTTGCCTTAGGTAAAATCGGCGATTATTCTAAAGTTGAAGAAATCTATTTGAAAAAAGATTCTCAACCCAACATTAAAAAGACAGATATAACAAAAAATATATAGATGAATTATCCAATAATTGGTCTTGCTCCGATGGATGGCGTGACGGATGCTCCATTCCGTTATATTACAGACATTTATGGAAAGCCAGATATTATTTATACTGAATTTACATCTGTTAAAGGATTAATTCTGGGAAAGCCTGCAATTCAGAGAATGTTACTACGTCATAAAACAGAGACGAAAACTATTGCCCAATTTTTCGGCTGCGAACCAGAATATTTTTATCAGGCCGCGCTTGTTGCTATAGAAAAAGGATTTGATGGGGTCGATATAAATATGGGTTGTCCTGACAAAAGCGTTTTTCGCCGTGGGGCAGGGGCAGGATTAATTTTACAACCAAAACTTGCCAAAGAAATTATTTTATCGGTCAAAAAAGCCGTTAAAGATGGCAAGGAAAAATTAAAAATAAAAAAAGATATTACTGTTTCAGTTAAGACTCGAACGGGTTATAAAATTCCCCAGACGAAAGAGTGGATAAGTCAACTACTTGAGGCAGAGCCCGACGTTATCTGCCTTCATGCAAGGACTTTTGCCCAAAAATATTCAGGTCTAGCCGATTGGAGTCAAATAGGAATTGCTGCCGATTTAGCAAGAAACACAAAAACAAAAATATTTGGTAATGGAGATATAAAAAGTCGGGAGCAAGCTTTGGAAAGAATTAAAGAATATAATTTGGCCGGTGTTTTAATTGGTCGGGCAGCTTTAGGTAATCCTTGGATTTTCAAAGGAACAATTCCAACGACCGAAGAAAGGTTTAAGGCGCTTCTTAAACATTGTAAAAAATTTAGAGAATTTTTTCCCGACGCCGATCTAAGTATTATGAGAAAACATCTGGCTTGGTATGTAAAAGATTTTCCTCATGCCGCCGAAGTGCGAAACGAACTAATGCAGGTAAAAAGTATTGATGATGTGAAAAAAATTCTTTCTAAAATTATCTTGTAGACGGTCGTCCTTAAGATAATTATTAATTATTTTTCCCACCTCGAAACAGAAAAATCGACGCGGTGGCAGGGGACGATGGGTGCGTCAGGATTATTCTTTAAAAAGAAAATATAGAAACTTATCTACTATGTTTCTAATTGTAGCTGCTCCTTTGACTTCAGGTAGGGGACCTAACGAAGAGTCCTGTGGAAGTGGCCCTTGATTCTGCTGTTCTGGCGGAGGAGGTCCTTGATTTGGGGGCATGTCCTGACGATCTTGAGAATTTTCAGAAGGACGAAATTCTTCAGGTCGTTTAAATTCGGACGAACCTTGTGGAGGAC
>CABIKN020000002.1 GCA_902200405.1 Candidatus Roizmanbacteria bacterium
TATAGTTCCTAGAGAGTTACAGAATTTCAGGCTCATCGCTTGACTTTAAAATACTCCCGTTCGACAGGCTCAGGGTAAATCCAAATAAATTATTGTTGACAGTTTTTGTACAAAACTATAGAATGTATTTGATGATTATTTATATAGTTATATCGATCATTGTTATTTGGTTAGCTGTTTTGACAGGGGTAGTTCTAAAAACTAAAGCCCATTACAACAGTTTAATCTCAAATACCAGAAAACATAAGATAGATGAAATTTTAGATGAATTGTTGATGATTGATAAGAAAACCAAAGAAGAACTTGAAGTAGTCAAAAAAGAATTGCACGAAGAAATAAAAAAATCAATTCTTCACATCCAGAAGGTAGGTTTGGTTAGGTTTAGTCCTTTTGAAAAATCAGGCGGAGAAAAAAGTTTTGTTATTACTTTTTTAAATTATGAAAATAGTGGTATAGTTATTAATTTCATACATACCCGTGACGGCTTAAGGGTTTATAGTAAAAAAGTTAAAAATGGTAAAAGTGAAGAATTTGAATTATCTGAGGAAGAAAAAAAAGCAATTTCCAGCAGTTCATAGGGATTTTTAATTATTATTTATTTTAAATATGATTAATAAAAAAATAGCACTCGTGATTACGTTTATTATCTTTATACTTTCGGGAGTAACGACCTATTCTTTTTTTTCAGCCGAAAAAGGTCTATCATTTTTCTCACCGATTGCTTATCAAGCTCCTACGTCGGAAAACGGCTCTACTGAGGAAGCTATCAACGCAGAACCAAAAACAGAAGAATGTCCTTTAAATGGTCAAATGCTATCAAAAACTGAAAAAGATATTTGGGAGGGTCAGCGACCTTTGGGTGTGATGATTGAGAATCATAAAGAAGCCCGACCACAATCAGGTTTGTCCGAAGCAGATATTGTTTACGAAGCCGTTGCCGAAGGTGGAATTACCAGATTTTTAGCAATATTTTATTGTCAAAATGCTTCATACGTAGGTCCTGTTCGATCAGCCCGAATATATTTTCTAAGATTTCTTGAAGGGTATGGTCAAAATCCTCTTTATGCTCACGTTGGTGGAGCTAATACCCCAGGACCAGCTGATGCATTAGGTTATATCAACAAATTAGGTTGGTCATCTTACAATGATTTAAATCAATTTTCAGTTCCTTTTCCATATTTTTGGCGTGATTATGAAAGATTGAAAAATGTGGCTACTGAACACACGGTCTATACTTCGACAAAAAAACTTTGGCAGTATGCAAAAGATAAAAGAGAATTGACTAACGTTGATGAAAAAGGAGTAAGATGGGATAAAGGATTTTCTGCATGGAAGTTTGAGGATGACGCAAAGATATCAGAACGGGGAAAGGTAGCAAAAATTGATTTTGGTTTTTGGGATAATCTAGCTAGCGATTTCAGTGTTGTCTGGAGTTATAATAATCAGACAAATAGTTACAAAAGGACTAACGGAGGATCTCCTCACCTTGATAAGAATAGCGGAAAACAATTAGAAGCTAAAAATATAGTAGTTATGTTTGCAAAGGAGTCGCCCGCAAATGATGGTTACGAAGGCGGACATTTGCTATACAAAAATGTCGGTACAGGGGATTTGCTATTTTTCAAAAATGGAGAAGTAATTAAAGGAACTTGGAACAAAGAAACCGATGAAGACAATATAAAGTTTTTTGATAGTAGTGACAAAGAAATATCTATAGTTAGAGGACAAGTATTTATCGAGATGTTACCAATTGGAAATAAGGTGACTTACTGAAAGTAAGTCATCCTGAGCGAATATAATGAGTCGAAGGATTAATTATTAAAAGCTTGATACCGTCCCGCTGAGCGGGAGATATCTTCGCTTTTTAAATCAAATTTTATGTTACAACGCATAATTCCGTCGAAGGCTAGAAGAAAAATTCTTGAGTTTTTTTTCCATCATCCTGGCGAAAATTATTACCTCCGTCGTGTTGTACGAGAAATAGACGAAGAAGTCAACGCTGTCAAAAGGGAACTTGATATATTAACAGAAGAAAAACTTTTACTTCGAGAACGTCGTCTAAACAAGGTTTATTTTTCGATAAATAAAAACTACCGACTATATGATGAGTTTCTTAGGATTTTTGCGAAAACAAATAAATTAGCTACAGCCATCCATAATAATTTATCAAAAATTGGAAAAATAAAATTTGTTGCCGTCTCAACAAAATTTCCAAAGAACTTGACCATAAAAGATGATGAAATCTATTTACTTTTAGTGGGAATAGTAGTTGTGGTTGAAATTGAATCGATAATCAAAGAAGTTGAAAAAGAATTTGGACGCCCAATTAATTATTCAACAATGACTGAAAGCGAATTTATTTTTAGAAAAAAGAATACCGATCCTTTTATTTGGAAATTTTTGAAGCAACCTAAGATTATGTTGGTTGGTATAGAAGAAGAACTATTAAAATGAAAATATTTAAATCAATTTTTATTACGCTTGTTTTTTTGGGATTAATTTGGGTTGACCTACCTGAAAACATCAAAGCTAAATATAAGATACCAAGTCAGATTAATTTTAATATTTATGGATTAAATGTTAAAAAAGACTTTACAACAAAATTAGGTTTAGATTTAAAAGGTGGCAGTAGTTTGATTTTTGAAGCAGATATTTCCAAAGTAAAAAAGGAAGATTTAAATGACTCTCTAAATTCTGCGCGTGACGTGATTGAGAGAAGAATTAATTTTTTTGGTGTGACCGAACCTCAAATACAGACGATTAAAACAGGGGATAAATATCGTTTAAGCGTTGATCTGCCAGGAATTAATAATTATGAAGAAGCGATAAAATTAATTGGTCAGACAGCCCAACTGACATTCAGAGAGTTGCCAGATGAAAAAATTGCTACAACAACTCCAATTTTTTTTCAATTAACAAAAAATACGGGATTATCAGGGATTCACATTCTTAAATCAACAGTTGAGTTTGATAGTCAAAATGGGAAACCAGAAGTAGGATTGAAATTTAATAAAAAAGGAACAGAATTATTTGCAGCCATTACAAAAAGAAATATCGGAAAACCGGTCGGAATATTTATAGACAATATGCCTTTAACGACGCCAACAGTACAAACTGAAATATTAGATGGCAGTGCCGTTATTACTGGAAACTTTACTACCGATGAAGCAAAAAAATTAACGATTGCCATTAACTCCGGAGCTTTACCTTTACCAATAAAATTAGTTGAACAAAAAAACATTGGTCCAAGTTTAGGGGAAACAGAAGTAAGAAAAAGTGTTTATGCAGGAACTATCGGTTTGATCATGGTTTTGCTTTTTATGATTATTTATTATGGTCGATTAGGTTTGATTGCCTCATTAGGTTTAATAATTTATGGATTAATATCTTTATTTATATTTAAAGCGATTCCGTTAGTTTTGACTTTGCCGGGGGTAGCCGGATTTATTTTATCAATCGGAATGGCAGTTGATGCTAATATTTTAATTTTTGAAAGGATCAAAGAAGAACAGAGAAAAGGCAAAAGTTTTGATATTGCGGTAAGATTGGGTTTTGGCCATGCGATTGATGCGATTAAAGACGCTAATATTACGACTTTAATCGTGGCATTTATTCTTTTTAATCCGTTAAACTGGGAGTTCTTGCCTCAGTTTGGAATGGTGAGAGGATTTGCTTTGACATTGGCAATTGGAGTGGGGACGAGTCTATTTACGGGGGTTGTGATTACGAAGAGACTGATTGATATGTTTTATAAAAAAGATTTACGCAGATAAAAAAGCGGATTTACACAGATATGCGAAAATCAGCTATTAATCTGTGAAAATCGAATTAATATGATAAATTTTCTCAAATACCGTTGGCTCTATTTTTTAATTTCCGTTGTTGTTATAGGGGCGGGACTGTTTTCAATAGTCAAGTGGGGTTTCCGCTACTCAATTGATTTTACAGGGGGAAGTAATTTTGAATATCAATTGAATAAAGTAGCTGAGAAAAGCAAAATACAAGAAGTATTAAATACGAATAAAATATCTGTTGTTAACTTTAAGCAGCAAGATAAAAATATTATCCTTCGAACAAAGGTATTAGATCCAAATAAAGAGTCAGCTTTAAAAAAAGATTTAGAGGAAAAATTAAAAATTAAGATCACAGTATTGCGTTCGGAAACAGTCGGACCAATACTCGGAAAGGAAGCAATTAATAAGACCTTGATCGCTTCAATACTCGCAATCATTGGAATTTTAATTTATATGAGTTTTGCTTTTAAAGGGTCTAACTTTGCTTTTGCGGCGGTACTAGCGATGTTTCATGACCTCTTGGTTGTTGTTGGTACTTATTCATTGTTAGGACATTTTTTTGGAGCGGAAGTTGATACAATGTTTGTGACAGCTGTTTTAACAACCATGTCTTTTTCCGTTCATGATACGATAGTAATTTTTGACAAAATAAGAGAAGATCATAACGAGCAGGGATCTATAGAAATCGAATCGGCCGCAAATCGGGCATTGACCTCAACAATGGTCAGATCAATAAACAACTCAATGACAATTGTCTTTATGCTGTTAGCGTTGACGATGATGGGTGGATCAACGATCAGATTTTTTATCTTAACTTTATTAATTGGAACCGTTACAGGTACATATTCTTCACCGTTTGTGGCAACGCCAATTTTAGTTTGGTTGGAGAAAATCAAAAAGCAAAAATAATAGTTATAATAGTTATAAATTTTATAATATTTATATGAAGACTGATAAAACTTCGGAGAAAGGTTCTGAGATTTGTCCAAAATGTGGGGCGCCATTAGGCGAAATATTTGAGACCAAGTCAGGTAAAAAGTTACAACGTTGTTCTAAGGGGTCTTGGAATCCAGAGACACATACTATTGATGGATGTACTTATGTTAAATGGTTAGAAGTGGAACCGGTAGCGCTTGACGAAAAATGTCCAAAATGTAGCGCGCCATTAGTATTGACAGTAACGAGAATGGGTAAAAAAATGAAGAAATGTTCAACGGCCACTTGGGATCCAGCAACAAAAACAGCCGGCGGATGTGATTATATTGAATGGATAAAAGGAACAACTGTTCCTCTTGATGAAGACTGTCCAAAGTGTTCAGCAAAATTAGTTTTCTTTACGACAGCAAGTGGTAAAAAACTAAAAAAATGTTCGACATCCACATGGGATCCTGCTACCAAAACACCAGGCGGTTGTGACTATGTTGAGTGGATGAAGTCGTAAACAATAACCACTTGACAAAGTTTGGCTTGTTGTACATAATAATGTACGGAGATATTTATTATGAAAACAACTGACTTGTATATTACAGCGACTGAGGCGAGAAATAATTTTTTTAACTTACTTGCAAAGGTAAAGGCAAGTCCTTATCCGATTAGTATTACTGTTAAGGGAATTCCTGAAGTTGTTGTGATGAATAAAGATGATTATGATGGTTGGATGGCGACGCTTGAAACCCTATCCGATAAAGAACTAATGGAATCGATAAAAGAATCTGACAAAAATTTTAAAGAAGGAAAGTATCAAACTTTAAATGAAGTAGAAAAAGAATTAAAGATTGGAAAATATCGATTATTATCTGATGTTAAAGGCACTTATGTATCTAGTGTTTCTCGAAAATCGGGCAAAAAAAGAGTTAAGAAGGTTTGACAAAAATATTCAGGAAAAAATATTGAAAAATCTTCATTTATTGGAATCGAATCCTTTTTTAGGATCGAAAATGCACGGTGAATTTCAAGGATATTACCGAGTCAAAATTCCACCGTTAAGAATAGTCTATTTACCAGATATTAAAAATAAAATTATTAAGGTCAGAGCAATTGGTTTTAGAGGCAATATTTATAAATAAAAATTTGATATCATTTAGCGATGATTAATCAAAACTATATATATCTTGGTGCTGTAATTTTCTTATTTGGTAGCATTGGATATTTCATTGAAACTCTTCAAGGTAAAGTCAAACCAAATAGAATAACTTGGTTTCTTTGGGGGTTAGCTCCAATGATAGCTTTTATTGCGCAAATAAAACAGGGAGTGGGTCTTCAATCTTTATTAACTTTTATGGTAGGTTTTGTTCCATTTTTAATTCTTACTGCATCATTTATCAACAAAAAATCTTATTGGAAGATTCAGAAATTGGATTTAGTTTGTGGTTTACTTTCAATAATTGGCTTAATACTTTGGCAAATAACCAAGGTAGGTAATATTGCAATTTTATTTAGTATTATTTCCGATTTTTTAGCAGGTTGGCCAACGATTATCAAATCTTATAATCATCCGAAAACTGAAAATTATTTAATTTATTTGGGAAATGCTATTTTTGCTGCAATTACTTTATTAACTATTAATATTTGGACTTTTGAAACCTATTCTTTTTCTTTATATATTTTTGTGGTTACTTTATTAATTGCGATCCTCGTAAAATTTAAGATTAAAAAACTATTTGATAAATAATTTTAATGATTTACTTTGATTGTCATCCCCGTGAAGACGGGGATCCAGACTATAATTACTTTTTATAAAACAAATAATGAGTATTTAGCTTGGATTCCCGCCTACGCGGGAATGACGCCATTTTATGACAATAAAGAAATATTCTCTCGGAGAATTACAGGCTAACTGTTACTTTTTAATTGAGGATCAAAATTGTTTGATCATTGATCCGGCCGATGACGCCCCGTTTATTCTTGAAGAACTGCAAAGACAGCAACTAAATTTAGTCGGTATGCTGGCTACTCATGGTCATTTTGATCATGTGATGGCTGTTGGCGAAATTCAACAATCTATTAATATACCTTTACATATTCATGAAAATGATAAGTTTTTAATTGATAGATTGGGTCAAACAGCGGAATATTTTTTAGGTTATAAACCAATTATTTTACCGATTAAGAAAATTAAAAACTTAAACATTGAAAATTCATTGAAAATTAAAAATTTCAAATTGAAAATTATTAATACCCCAGGCCATACACCGGGAAGTTGTTGTTTCTACATTATAGAAGAAAATGCTTTGTTTACAGGAGACACTTTGTTTAAAGAGGGGATTGGGCGGACGGATTTGTCATACAGTAGTAAAGACGATTTAAAAAAATCATTAAAAAAAATATTGGCGCTTCCTAAAGGTACGATCGTTTATTCCGGGCATGGTGAAGATACAATACTGGAAGATGAAATCAACAACACTTCAATCGATTAAACGATTGAAGTGATTTTTTCAGTGAGTATTTTTCTATCGTTTTTGATTTTTCCTTCTATAACTAAATCAAAAATTTTTTGCAGTATTTCACCAACTTTTGGTCCCGGTTTTATTTTTAAAATCTTCATGACATCATTACCATTGACCTTCAGATCTTTGATTTGAAATGGTTGCTTCTGGACCTCAATCAGTCTTTTTTTAAAAAGATCAAAACGCCAAGAAGTTGGTGTTGAACCGGATCCGATTCTATCACCGGTCCTTAAGTCTATCATGTCCTGAATATAATCCTTTGTTACATTCTTGATAAACCGGCGGATGGCTTTGTCCGTTTGCAGTTCCGAAACGGTAAATTGGTGTTCGGCCACCAACGTCACTAACTTATCTTTTTGTTTGTTTGAAAGTTTAAAACGGTCGGCGATTGTTTTTGCTTGTTTTTTTCCAACTACCTCATGGTTATAAAATGTAATTAAGTCAGTCTCTTTATCCTTTCGGAATGTTCCCATCTTACCAATATCATGAATTAGGGTGGCAAATCGGGTGATTGGATCATAAGAAGGACACTGTTTTAAAGCCATGACTAAATGAGTGCCTACGTCGTAAATATGATGACGTTTGGGACTTTTTTGGGGAATAGAAAAGCAAACATCAACTTCCGGTAAAATATATGAAAGAAGACCGGTACTTTTCAGGAAAAGAATTCCTTCAGCTGGATGGTCGCTCTCTAAAATTTTTAAAAACTCATCTCTGATTCTTTCCCAGGAAATTTTTGTAATTAAAGAAGCGTTTTTTTGGATTGAGTTTCTGGTATTGTCTTCAATAAGAAATCCCAGTTGAGAAGTGAAACGAACTGCCCGAAGTAGTCGAAGTGCATCTTCATTAAATCGAATATCAGGATTGCCAACAGCCTTAATTAATTTATTAGATAAATCTTTTTGGCCATCATATGGATCAACAATATTTTTTCCATCAAAAGCAATGGCGTTAATTGTAAAGTCTCTTCGTGATAAATCTTCTTCAATCGTTTTCGCCCATTCTATTTTTTCAGGATGACGTGAGTCGGAATAATCAGATTCTTTGCGGAATGGGGTGATCTCAAAAATTATTTTATCATTCGGAATACTAACGGTACCATAAACATTATTATAAAATGAATCAGGGAATAGTTTTTGGATTCCTTCAGGAGTTGCATTGGTTGTAAAATCCCAGTCAAGTTCCATCTCTTTTTTGGAACTTGTCCTGAGCGAAGTCGAAGGATCTAATAATAAATCTCGAACGGCACCACCGACCACATAAATTTGGAATTTATTTTCCTGAAATTTTTTCATTAGCTCAATTACTTCTTTGGGTAGTTTGATCATGTAGAAATTATATACCAACAAAGGATTTTAAAATATCGAGATTTTTTTTGTCAGGACCTTTTTTTTCAAAACCTGGAGTTTCGATGATGAATGGAAAGTTTTTTGTTAGTGGGTGATTCAATAAAGTCTTAAACTCGTCAATGTTCATTTTTCCTTGTCCAATATTATCATGGCGGTCGTGGCCGGAATTAAATTCATCTCGGCTGTCATTAACATGAAAAACTTCGATTAATTGAAGTAGCCCAAGTTGATCTAGTTTGTCAAGAAAAATATCTAATTCTTTTGTTGTATTAAATTTATAACCGTTGGAGAATAGGTGACAGGTATCAAAACAAAGTCGCACGCGTTTATCGTCAACGTCCTTAACTATTTGAGAAATCTCCTCTAAAGTTTGTCCGATCTTTCTATTTCCGGCATTTTCAATAATAAATAAAGATTCTTCTGGAGTTTTTTCCAGTATTTCTTTTATCTGGGAGATGAGGGTTTTGTATTTTTGGGGAGAAGGTTTCCCCTTGTACGATCCAAGGTGAATTATTGAGCCTTTAATTCCAAGTTTTGGTGCCAAATTTAATTCAGCAATTAAAGATAATTTTGACATATGACCGATACGGCTATCGTCAGCAAGATTAATTAGATAAGTAGCGTGAAAATAAATGGGATCAATATTTAATTGAGATTTGAGATTAAGAAACTGAAAAATTTCTTGTTTATTTTCTTTGGCAAAATTCCAGCCGCGGGGTGACGAAGAAAAAATCTGCAGACAGTTACCGCCAATATTTCTGATCCTTTTTAAAGCTTCCGAGTATCCGCCGGAAATTGACTGGTGAGCGCCGAGTTTCATATTATTTTAACCAATCAATAATATAATTAACCACTTGTTTTATGTAAATTTCTTTGTTAAGACCATGATCGATATTTTCATCTAAAATAAGTTTTTTTTGTTTAGATCCAAGTTGGCTGTATAAAGTTTTGCCATGAATTAAACTAACTTTTGCGTCATTTGAAGCAACTATAAGCAATGCAGGAATAGTAATACTGCTTGGTTTTAATGATTTAAAATAGAAATCTAAATTGTCCCTAATAATTTTTACAAACGGATAAGAAATCAACATTAATATTAGCATTTTTCTAAAACGCCAAGCAACTTTTTTAAAAAAGTAAACGAAAGGATTTATAAGTATTAATTTATTGATTTGTAAATTATTATTTATACTTAACAAAACAGAAAGTCCTCCTAAACTGGCCCCGAGTAAAACAATTTCTTTGTAAGAAGTAGAAAAATAATTAACAATTACGGAAATATTTTGTTTTTCTTCAGGCAAGAAAGGCTTTAATCTATCAGTAAAAGTGAATCTAAAAACATTAAAGTTATTGTCTAATAAATTAGCAATCCTTTTGATCACAGGTTCGTCTTTAGAATTTTGATATCCATGACAAATAATTATTAAAGTAGTTGACTTTTTATTTATATGTAAATTACCATCGATTTTTAAATTTGACTGAAAGGGGATTGAAACTTTTTTAACCATGAAGAAATTATAGCAAATAAAATGTCATTCCCGCGGAGGCGGGAATCCAAGCTAAATATTCCTTTTAAAAATGTAATTATAGTCTGGATCCCCTTCTTCAAGGGGATGACACAATAATAGTTCAGCCTGTTGAAATGACAATATCCTATTGCAAAGAAGAAGAAGAAGAAGTAAAATCCACCTTATGCCATCATCAGTATCACAAGGACCAATTCACGATGAGCGTTTAGCGCTCTCTAACATAAAAACGACAGCCGAAAATCTTCCAAAAGATGCAATGTCTTATAGAAAATTAGGTAACCTCATTTTAGGATTTGCTGAATTAGGCTTCATTAAACCGTTTACAGAATTTAATATTTTTTTACTTGCAGTAAGGCATTTGGGTCGAAAAGTTAAGACCTGATTCTTTATTTCTTCAACATAAAATTTCCCTCTTGACATTTTAGCAGACGTTATGTATATTTGCTAAATGGAAGATTTGACACAGAGACAGATTGATATTTTGAAGGTAATCATTCATGAATACACAGATACTGGTGGAGCGGTTGGTAGTGAAATTTTGGAGAAAAAGTACAAACTAGGAGTTTCGCCAGCCACCATCCGCAACGAAATGGTTGAGCTCGCTAAAAAAGGCTATTTGAAAAAAAATCATTTTTCTTCAGGTCGAGTTCCATCAGCAAAAGGCTTTAGATTTTATATAAAACACTTGATGAAACAAAAAGAAATGTCGACGACTGATGAAGTTTCGTACAAAAATAGTGTTTGGGACGAGCGAAAAGAAGCCCATCGATTACTTTCCCAAGCGACTAAGGTGTTATCACAGAAAACAGGACTTCTTTCACTAGTCACCACTAATCTAGGAGACGTTTATTACTCAGGTATGGCTAATTTATTAAACGAACCAGAATTTTTAGATATAAATCTATCGAGATCTTTGTTTAGCAGACTTGATGAGGTGGCTTTCTGGGAAAAGATATTAAATGATATGTTTTCCCTCGAAGATGAAATATACTATATGTTGGGAGAGGAAGACTTTCATGATCCGGCCTTTGATTGTTGCGCTTCAGTATTTGGAGAATTTGAAGGGACAAAAATTAAAGGAATAATCGGAGTGATCGGACCAAAAAGAATGTCATATGACTCGGTTATTCCTCAGATAAGATATTTTTCTGGATTATTAGGCGAAATTGTGAAGGAGCAAGCTTTATGAGAGTGACTAGTGACTAGTGGTTAGTGATTAGAAAAAATTAAGAATTTAGAATTGATAATTATGGATAAAAAGCAGACAAAAACGGATCAGAAGAATACAGATAAACATAATCCGGAAGATTTGACGAAGAAATTGGAGATGGAAAAATTGAATCTTGAAATTTTGGAGTTAAAACAACAAGTGGATGAATTTAAAAATAAATATTTAAGAGCGATTGCAGACTACCAAAATCTTGAGAAAAGAGTCGGTGATGAAAGATTTGAATTAATGAGAATGGCAAATAAAAATTTATTGATTGAAATTTTGCCGTTTCTTGATAATTTAGAGAAGGCAGAACTATTTGTTAAAGACGAAGGTTTAAAGATTTCAAAAGACCATTTTATGCAAATTTTAAAGGAAGCGGGTTTGCAAGAAATTGAAATGTTAAATAAAAATTTTGACCCAGTTTCGGCTGAGGCAGTTGAATTAGTCCCTGGTAATGAAGAGGGCAAAGTCGTTGAAGTCTTGAGAAAAGGATATGTGTTTGCAGATAAAATTATTAGAGTTGCACAAGTAAAAGTGTCAAAAAAATTATAAATTTATTAAAAGTTTTTATTATAAAAAAATATGGCTAAAATAATAGGGATTGATCTTGGTACAACAAATTCGTGCGTGGCGGTAATGGAGGGCGGAAAACCAAAAGTTATCTTTTCCCAAGAAGGAAGAAATACGATCCCATCGGTCGTTGACCCCGTTAAAAGAATCGTTGGAGACGTGGCAAAAAGACAGATGGTCATTAATCCTAAAAATACAATTTTTTCAATAAAAAGATTGATGGGTAGAAGATTTAGTGATGAGTCAGTCAAGATCGATGCCAAATGGTTACCTTATAAAATCGTTCAAGGGCGAGACGAAATGGCCGACGTTGAAATTGAAGGTAAGACATATACTCCTCAAGAAATTTCTGCAATGATCTTGCAAAAAATTAAAACAGACGCGGAAGCGCATCTTGGAGAAAAAGTCGAAAAGGCCGTCATTACTGTTCCGGCTTATTTTGATGATGCCCAACGCCAAGCTACCAAGCAAGCCGGTGAAATTGCCGGACTTGAGGTTGTTAGAATTATTAATGAGCCAACCGCAGCTGCTTTGGCTTATGGACTGGACAAAAAGCACAGCCATACGATTGCTGTTTATGACTTAGGTGGAGGAACTTTTGATATAACTGTCCTTGAATTAGGTGAAGGCGTTTTTCATGTCAAAGCCACTAATGGTGACACTCATCTAGGAGGCGACGATTTTGATAAGGTAATTTTAGACTATATTGCCGACGAATTTAAAAAAGATAATGGCGTTGATTTGCGAAAAGATCCACAAGCCTTGCAACGGTTGCGAGATGCAGCAGAAAAAGCCAAGATTGAGCTTTCAACTTCAAAAGAAGCAGAAGTTAATCTTCCATTTATTACCGTTAAAGATGGACAACCATCTCACTTGGTAATGAAAATTGGCAGGGATAAACTTGAATCATTAATCGGGGACTTGATTGAAAAAACATTTGGACCAGTCAAATCCTGTTTGAAAGATGCTAAGATTGAAGTTTCTAAAATTGACGAAGTTGTCTTGGTCGGAGGAATGACCAGAATGCCAAAAGTTATAGAAAAAGTAAAAGAATTTTTTGGCAAAGAACCAAACCGTTCAGTCAATCCTGACGAAGTCGTTGCTCTTGGAGCTGCGATTCAGGGAGGAGTTTTAACAGGTGAAACAAAGGATGTCGTCTTACTTGATGTTACTCCGTTGACACTTGGACTTGAAACTTTGGGTGGAGTGATGACACCATTGATTCAAAAAAATACAACGGTTCCAAATTCTAAATCAGAGGTATTTTCGACAGCAGGAGATAATCAAACTCAGGTAGAAATTCACGTAATGCAGGGTGAAAGATCTTTAGCCAGGGATAATAAGTCTTTAGGTAGATTTACCTTAGATGGAATTCCGCCAGCACCAAGAGGAGTACCTCAAATTGAAGTCACCTTTGAACTGGATGCTAATGGAATTTTAACGGTCACGGCAAAAGATAAGGCGACCGGAAAATCTCAGGCGATCAAGATCACCGGATCAACCGGTTTAACAAAAGATGAAATCGAAAAAATGAGAGCAGAGGCGGAAAAAAACGCTGATAAAGACAAGGAAGAAAAGGAAAAAATTGAAGTCAGAAATAAAGCTGATAACATGATCTATGTCTCGGAAAAATCTTTACGTGACGCCGGAGAAAAAGTTGATAAGATAGTCAAAGAAAACGTCGAGAAAAAGATCAAAGAACTGAAAGAAAAGATCGAAAAAGGAACGAAAGATGAGATAGAGTCTAAAACCAAGGATCTTTCCGACGAACTTTCAAAGATTGGTGAAGCAATGTACAAAAAAGAACAAGCAAAGCCCGAAGAAAAGAAAGCTGGACCACAAAGCGAAGAAAAAAAACCAGATGAGGAAAAAAAGGATGAAAAGGGGAAAAAGGTTGAAGAAGGAGAAGTCGTAAATTAACCTAATTAACCTAATTTCTAATTGATCTAAAAAATGACCAATAAATCCAATTGTTTCAATTGGAATTTGGGCATTGGTGTTTAATTAGGTCAATTAGAATAATTAGTAATTAGGAATTTTTTATATATGGCAGATTACTATGAAACTCTCGGTGTTTCAAAAGGTGCCTCAGAGCAGGAAATAAAAACGGCCTATCGTCGGGCGGCCCTTAAATGGCATCCGGATCGAAACAAAACCACAGAGGCAAATGCCAAATTTAAAGAAGTAACAAAAGCCTACGAAATCTTATCTGATTCTAAAAAAAGAGAAATGTACGATCAATATGGGGAAAGCGCTTTTAATCGGGGAGGACCGGGTCATTCAAGCGCTGGGCAGTCCGATGATCAATCAAATCCTTTTGGCGGGTTCGGTGGGTTTTCAAGTCAAGGTTTTGAGAATGTTGACTTCGGAGGATTTTCCGACCCTTTTGAAATTTTTGAACAATTTTTTGGATTTCAATCACCTTTTTCACGTGGAGGTAGAAGACAACAGAGACGAGACGTTTACGAGACAACCTTGACCTTTGAAGAGGCGGTCCATGGAGTCAAAAAAACTATGGTCGTCAAAGGCGAAGAAAAGTCATTTCAAATTCCAGCCGGAGTTGATAATAACATGACAATCAGATTTTCTGACTTTG
The DNA here is from genome assembly GCA_902200405.1 of Candidatus Roizmanbacteria bacterium. Taxonomy (GTDB): domain Bacteria; phylum Patescibacteriota; class Microgenomatia; order UBA1406; family GWC2-37-13; genus GWC2-37-13. Next base: position 14,498 of record CABIKN020000002.1, read on the forward strand.
ATTTGCAGGTAAAAGTAAAATTACATCCATATTTTACAAGAAAAGGCCAGGACATATATTTTGAAAAGGAAATTTCTTATTCTTTGGCAGTTCTTGGAGGAGTCGTTGAAGTCCCAACTGTTAATGGCACTATCAAATTAAAAATAAGACCTGGGACGCAGTCGGGGACAACCGTCAAACTTCATGACCAAGGAGTTCCCTATCCTCAGTCAAACCGCAAAGGCGATCAGTACGTCGTCTACAAAATCAACACACCGGCACGTGTGTCTGGAAGAGCAAAAGAGTTACTTAAAGAATTGGAGAATGAAATCTAGGATTATAAAAATTAGCTTTTTGGTTTTAGGGATGAATGAACACCCTTACCTTTTGCAATTCTTCTAAGGAGATTTACATCTTTTAAATGCAATCCATATATTCCTCTAACCCAGAGGTTTAGTCGCATAAGTTCTACTACCAATCCCGCCATGCTTTTTTGTTCTAAAGTATGCTTGGTATGTTTGGTCTGTTCGAGAATTGACATAATTGCGAAAATTATACTTCTTCTTCTTGTCAAGGGGAGCCTGATACAACGCTCCCCGCAGACCCCGCATACTCGCTCCTCCGACGCGTGGATGTAAACCACGGGAGGAAGTAAGAGTTGTGCTGGGGTCAAACGATTTTTGCCAAATCAACAGTCTAATCGATGTCTTGTCATCCCCTCGTAGGAGGGGATTCAGACTAAAATAACCATTCAATGTTTTATAATAGACTGGATTCCCGCCTTCGCGGGAATGACAATTAACATAAAAATGAAAATCGTAACTCAAATTAAAAACTTAGAGAACTACAAAATCTATCTTCAAGTTGAAAAGGCAGTTCATGGGTTTATGGAGAAGAATAATTATCTTAAAGTTGATTTGCCGGTTTTATCTCCTGCCTTAATTCCTGAATCTTATCTGGAGATTTTTGAGACAGAATTTAATTATTTTGATAAGAAAGAGAAGTTATATTTAACACCATCACCGGAAATTTTTTTGAAAAGACTATTAGTCGCGGGAGTTGGAAACTGTTATTATCTTGGTCGGGCATACAGAAATAGTGAACCAAACTCTGACTGGCATAGCTCTGAGTTTACGATGTTGGAATTTTATAAGTTGGGAATAAATTATTTGGAAATGGCGGAGGAAGTATTGAAATTACTTCAGGAAATCAGTAATAAAGTCAAAAATCCCTCCTTCGCTAAAGCTACGGAGGGCAAGCAAAAATTAAAATTTGATAGATGGGAAAAATATTCAGTAACCGAAGCTTTTGAGAAGTTTGCCGGAATAAAAAAAGAAGAATTATTTAACGAAAAATTATTTATCAAAAAAGCTAAAAATAAAGGATTTAATATTGACAACACAGGTTATGAAGATTTGTTTTCTCAAATGTTAGCAGCAGAAGTTGAGCCCAAATTAGGGGTCAGTGGTTATCCTACTTTACTTTACGACCTTCCAAAACAAATGGCCTCTTTAGCCAAATTAAATGATGATGGATTGACAGCGCAAAGATGTGAATTTTATATAAACGGACTTGAGGTCGGCGGTTTTTGTACAGAATTAAATGATTATAAAGAGCAACAAAAGAGGTTTATTTTAGAAGCAAAGAAACGAAAACAAAACAAAATGATTGATCATACGATTGACAAAGGCTTCGTCAAAGCGTTAAAATATGGTTTGCCTTTTTGTACAGGAGCAGGAATTGGGTTTGAAAGATTAGTGATGATATTTTCAAATACAAAATCGATTGACGAACTTAAATTAATTTCGATTAAATAATTCTTCAATTACGTATTACGAATTACGAATTTTTTTAATCCGTAATCCGCTATCCGTAATTAATTAATTGTTTTTAATTTAAATATGCGTGTAAATGCCGGTAATCTGAAAAAGGGAGAATTCGTTTTTTTTCAAGGCGAGATTTGTCAGGTGCAGAAAGCAGATTTTTACTCACCTGGAAAAGGGGCAGCCTTAATGAAGGCTCGACTTAAAAACTTAATATCAGCAAAAAATGTTGAATATGCTTATAAATCTAATGAGCAAGTAGAAGTATTGGACGTCGCATCAGTCGATATGCAATATATCTACAAAGATCAAGAAAACTTATATTTTATGGATGAGAGGACCTTTAATCAATCCGCTCTTCCAATATCGGTTGTTGGTGAAATATCTAGATTTTTTAAAGAAGGGGAAAAGATGTTTGTCTATATGTTTGATGATAAGCCTCTAACAATTCGTCCGCCAATGAGCGTCAGATTAAAGATAATAGAGGCGGATGATGCGGCTAAGGGCGATACTGTTTCAGGAGCTAAAAAGCCGGTAACCGTTGAAACCGGAGCGACCGTCATGGTGCCAATATTTGTCAAAGTAGGAGAAACGATCAGTATCAATCCGGAGACTGGGGAGTATACAGGAAGAGTATAATAAAGCTATGTTATCCGTCGGTACAATCCTTAAAAAGGAAAGAGAGAGAAAAGGTCTACTTCTCTCTGATATTGAAAAACAAATAAAGGTCAGAGAAAAATATTTAAAAGCCATAGAAGATGAGAATTGGAACTATTTTTCTTCAAAAATATATATAACAGGAATACTTAAAAACTATTCAAAGATATTAAACCTTGATGACAAAAAAGTTTTAGCTTTTTTTAGACGCGATTATGAAAAAAAAGAAGAAGTAAAATTTAAAAGAAAGGTTTCTAGTGGTTACTTAACTCCTGAAACAAAAATTTTCTTTAAATTTGGCTTAATAATTTTGACTTTATTTTTTGTTTTATATTTTATTTTTCAATTGAAAACGTATTTTTCGCCTCCAAGTTTTATTCTTTTAACTCCGAAAGTGATGAATTTTACGATTGAAAGAAATACTAAAATTACCGGTAAAACAGATAAGGACACTAGTATTACGATTGCGGGGGAACGAATTTTTCAAAATAAAGAAGGAGTATTTACTTATGAATATTCACTTAATGAAGGTGAAAACAAGTTAATAATAAATTTAGTTGGAGCCAATGGAAAAAAAGCCATTGTAGAAAAAACTTTTATTAAGAAGACCCCGTAGTGTCATTCCCGCGGAGGCGGGAATCCAGAACAAAAGCACTGGATCCCCGACTAGATCGGGGATGACAAACATAAAAAGAATTAAATCTGTTTCGCAAAGTCTTTGACATTCTTAATTAACTTTGAGGAATAAATTTTTTTGAATCCCAAGCGCTTTGATTCTTCAACTATTTTTTCTTCAAGATAAGAAGATCGGATTTCTCCAAGAAGGCCGACTTCGCCAACAAAGATGGAATTAGCAGGTAGGGAAATGTTTTTGAATGATGAAATTAATGAAGCAGTAAAGCCAAGATCAGCCGCCGTTGATTTAATTGAGACGCCACCGACTACATTAACAAAGACATCAAAACGGTCTAACGGAAGATTAAGGTTTTTTTTGACAACCGCCAATAATAATTGAACTTTGTTAAAGTCTAAACCTTTTACAATTCGACGTGGATTCATTAGAGAAGTTGGTACACATAGTGTTTGAATCTCAAAAAAGAAAGGCCTATTTCCTTCAGCAACGCCAACGATGGCTTTTCCCGGTTCAAGTTTTTTATCAGTCTCAAGAAAAACTAATGGATTTTTAACTTCACTGAGTCCTTTTTTCTTCATCTCAAAAATTCCAATTTCATCTATTGAACCAAAACGGTTTTTTGATGCGCGAAGTAATCTAAAATTGGAAATTTTTTCTCCTTCAATTTCCAGGACGCAATCAACAAAATGTTCGAGAGTTTTTGGTCCGGCTACATCGCCCTCTTTATTTATATGGCCAATTAGTAGAATAGGAAGATTGGATTGTTTAGAAAAGTTGACAATTTTTTTAGTCACCTCTTTAAGTTGACTGACACCGGCGACTGGTCCTTCAATATCTTTTGAATAGATTGTTTGGATGGAATCGATTATTACAATTTCTATCTCATCTTTCAGTTCGTCAAGACTTTGAATAATACTTTCGATTTGCAAATCTGCCGAGAAAGAGAGATTATCAAGGTTAACCGAAAGTCTTTCAGCCCGGTTTTTTACCTGCTCAGCCGATTCTTCACCAGAAATATAAAGGACTTTTAATTTTTGAAAGGCTTGGAGAACAAGAGTTGATTTTCCAATTCCCGGTTGTCCAGTAAGCAAGATTACTTCGCCAGGAACAATGCCACCGCCAAGGACGCGGTCAAATTCAAAGATGCCGGTTGAAAGTCTGGATTTTGTTGAATTTTTTACTTTAGATAGGGAAGTTATCGTGATTTTTTTAACTGCTTCACCTTTTTTGCTAGATGAAGATTTGGCAAATTCAGGCTTTTCTTTCAAAGTATTCCACTTTCCACAGTCTGGGCATTTCCCGATCCACGACCCGGACCCAAAACCACATTCGGAACAGATAAAAAAGCTCATAAGTTAGTTTATCAAGTTATAAAGTCCGTCAAGTTCATCAAGAAAAAACTTACCTGATAAACTTGAAAAACTTGACAAACTTGGAACTTTGTCTACATTTTCTCTACCGTCTTAATTCCCAGCAAATAAAGTCCTTCTTTAATCACTTTTCCTGTTGCTTGAGTCAACATTAGTCTAAATTGTTTGGTTGTTTTTTCTGACTCCAAAATTTTATTCTTTTGATAGAAATAATTATATTTTTGTGCTAAGTCATAAAGGTAATTGGCAATTAAATTAGGGGAAAGTTGAATGCCCGCCTGCTGAACAATTTCTGGAAATTGGTTAATTAGTCGTAAAATGTTTAACTCATCCTTATTTAAAATAATATTATCTATACCACGGCCGTCCACAAGATAATTAATTGCTTTTCTTAAGACAGATTGACAGCGGACGTATGTATAAATTAAATATGGGGCGGAGTTTCCATCAACGGCGATTGATTCGTCGATATCAAAATGAATGATTGTTTGAGTACCGTTTTTTAGAAAAGAATATTTAACTGAGGCAACTGCTAAAATTTCGGCAGTTTCTTCATCACATTTTGATTTTTCAATTATTTTTTTCTTAACTTCATCGACTAACCAATTAGCTTCAATAATATTTCCTTCGCGGGAAGACATTTTTCCGGCTTTTAGTTTTACCCATTCATAGGCCAGATGGTACTGTTTATTTTTATATTTTTTTTCGTCAATTAATTCTTCAACTTTAAAAGTGACCTTGAAAAAGCTGGTTTGCTCCGGAGTCACAGTATGAATAATTTTATCCAGTTCCCCAAAATCTGAAAATTCTTTTTCTGCTAACGCCAATTCTTTTCCTTCATAGGTAGGAAAGCCGAGTGAGTTAATAAAAACTCTTGTGTCCAATCCATATTTTTTACCATTAAAAACAATTGCTCCCTGGCTTTTTTCAAGAATTCCCTTCTTTAATATTTCTTTAGATATTTCCAATCCTCTTTGATGCATCTCGCTTTCAAAATATAATTTGTCAAAATGACTATAAAATCTTTTATAGTTTTCTTCAAAATATTCAAGACTCCACTGTCGAGTCTCAGTCCAAAGGGTCATTATTTCCGGATTCTTGTCATAGATCATCCGATTAATTTTAATGATTTCCTGTTTAGCTTTTTCATCATCTTCATAAGCTTTAGTTCCGGCAGAATACATTTTTCCGATAAATTCAATTTTTTTCTGCAGGGTTTTTAATTTCTTAATATCAGTTTTTGAGTCCTTAATTCCGAATAAACATTTAGCAATATGTATTCCCACATCACCTTCATAGTTTCCTCTAATCACTTTATTTCCAACTGCCTCAAAGATTCTAACCAGTGCTTCTCCGGTTGATATGTTTCTCAAGTGTCCGATGTGAAAAAGTTTATGAGTATTAGGATGAGCGAACTCGACCATAAGCTTTTTGTTCTTTCCAAGATGATATTCCGGATAAATAAATTTGTTCTCAATAATTTCTGTCAATCGATTAATCGATTGTACGTTTGAAATCCAAAAGTTAACAAAGCCGGGTTTTATAACATCAATTTTTTGAATAAAATCTGTCTTTGGAAAGTTTTTTTTAATTTCTTCAGCGATTAATAGGGGATTTTTCTTTAGTTGCTTTATTAATTTAAGGGCAACCGAGGTTGAGTAATCCCCAAAATCAGAATTAGCCGGTTTTTCTAAAGCAACTTCAACATCACTGATATTTAATTTCTTCAAGACCGTTTGTAAATTTTTTAATATTTCGTCTTTAATCATTATTTTATATAATAGCAGAATTTAGCTCACTTTGGAATTATTTAATTAGGTAAATCAATAATGCTTTTTGGGAGTGTAAGCGGTTTTCCGCTTGTTGAAAAACAACCGATTGTTTTCCGTCAATTACTTCAGAGCTAACTTCGTTACCACGGTAAGCTGGCATATCATGCATAAAAATAGCATCTTTTTTAGCGAAGCTCATAAGCTTACTTGTTACTTGATATTGTTGAAAAATTTTTAACCGTTTTTCTTTTTCTTTTTCATCGCCCATACTAACCCAAGTATCGGTATAAATAATGTCTGCATCTGTCACAGCGAGTTTTGGATCATCAGTTTCTATAATCTGCCCACCAGTTTTTTCAGCGAGTTCTTTTGCTTTTTTAACAATATTTTTTTTCATCCAATATCCTTTAGGAGAAGCGGTCGTAAAATTCATTCCTAAAATACCTGAAGCTAAAGCTAATGAATGTGAAATATTATTTTCACTGTCACCAAAGTAAGTAATTTTCAACCCGTGAAATTTTTTTTTACATTCATAGATTGTTAATAGATCGGCTAAAATTTGGCAAGGATGTTCTAAATCTGAAAGACCGTTAATAACAGGAACTGAAGAATGTTTAGCTAATTCTTTGACTAGGGAATGTCTAAAAACACGGGCCATAATAATACTCGTCATTGAAGAAATAACTTTAGCAACATCCATTACTGATTCCCGCTCTCCAATACCAATATCAGCCGGACTGAGATTAATAGCGTGTCCGCCTAGCTGAGTCATAGCGGTTTCAAAAGAAACACGGGTTCTAAGGGATGGTTTTTCAAAAATCATCGTTAAAGTTTTATTTTTAAGGTATGGTATATTCCCCCCATTACTTATAAGTTCTTCCTTTAAATTCGTAGCAAGATCAATCAAATAAATGATTTCATTTTTTGACAGATCGGTGATAGAAAGAAAATCTTTTTTCATAAAGCTCGCAAAATTTTGCAAATAATACTATTTAATTTAGCTAAATCAATTACTTTGATCTGTTCGTTAACAGTGTGAGCGTTTTTAACTCCATCACCAAGATTGATTACTTCTATTCCTTTGAAATTCAAGATATTGGCATCTGAAACGGCGGAATGAGAATAATATTGAGGTTTGATATTTAACGAATCATAAATTCTGTTAACTTTCTTAATTAACCCTGATGTTTTTTTATGGCAATATCCGTGAGCAAAACCGCTTGTTGTAAATTTCGACTCCTTCAAAGCACTTTTTATATTGGCCAAATGATGACCAAACAGTTTTTTTTGATAACTTCTAATTTCGCCTTTGATCATTACTTTTTCTGGAATAACATTCACTCCTGTTCCACCATTAATTAAACCGATATTAATGGTTGTTTCTCCTTTATCTAATTTTCCAACTTTAATTTTTTTTATAGCATTGATTGCAGGTATTAGAGCATTTATTCCATTTTCAGGAGTAGAAGAATGGCTGGCTTTTCCGTTAAACTCTGCTTCAAATAAACAAATATATGGAGATCTTAAGATAATTGAGCCAATTGGTTTGATGCTATCAAAAGTAAAGCCAATTTTTGATTTGACCCAATCAAAAGGAAATTTACTTAAGCCATCGCCGTTTTCTTCATTAACTGTAAATAGCAATTCAAAAGATTTTAGGCTTTGCGATTCTTCTACAGCGATCATAAGCGATGCTATGGCCACCTTATTATCTGCTCCTAAAATTGTTTTTTCTGAGCTTTTTATTATTTTGTTATCAACCACAACGGGCTCTATTCCTCTGCCAGGTTCAACAGTATCCATGTGGGTACAAAATAATATTGGCGGACCAATTCCAGGTTTTTTGGCAAGAATATTTCCTTTTGAGTCAACTTGATAGTTTAATCCAATCTTATCCAACCAATTTTTTACATAGTTGATCATTCCATGTTCGTGACCGGAAGGGCAATCGATTTGTACTAGTTTCAAAAATAAATCAACAACTTTATTCATATTGATCATTGATGAATTTACTAACTTCTTTAAATAATTCTTCCTCAACTTTGACAGCTTTATTTTTTTGATCTTTGGTCCATAAACTTAAGGTTTTTAATTCTTTACCCAATTTTGTATTAACTTGAGATACATATTCCGGTCCGGCTGCCCCCTCGTATTGATATTGTTTTAAAGCTTTTTCAATATCAAATACGCTTTCAACTAATTCATGGTCAACAGGATATACTTTACCTGTAATTTCTTTAATAGCTTGAATTACAGTTTCGGTTTTTATTTCTTGAACATTTCCGTTAACTAGAGCAACGGTTTTTCCAACAATTTTGTGGGCAGTTCGGAAAGGTATTCCGAACTTTTTGACCAACTCATCAGCCAATTTTGTTGGCAAGCTCGACATGACACCTTTCTTCATAGCTCCGGGATTTGAGATTACCTCTGATAACATACCGTTTGTAATCAAAATAGTGCTTAAAGCTTCTTCAAGAGATGCCATTGTGGCAATTTTGCTTTCGGCAGAATCACGATTATATCCCGACGTGGTCCCTTTCATAGCTATCAAAACGTGATTTAAGTTGGCGATCAACTTGGCGCTTTTGCTTTTTATTTTTTCGCAAATATCCGGATTCATTTTTTGCGGCATGATTGAGGAACCAGTTGTATATTCTTCAGAAATTGCAATATAATTTAACTCAGGCAAACTCCAAATAATTAAGTCTTCCATCATTCTTGAAAGTACTGTCATTAATATTGATAACTGAGCGATGATGTTGGCGTCTTCAATACCGCGATTATTAATAGCGCTCAGCGCGTTGGTTAATGATTTGGAAAAACCAAGCTTTTTAGCGGTAAAAACAGGATTAATCTTCCAGTTGACCCCATAAGAGGCACCTGCACCAAGCGGGCAAGTGTCATAAATTTCAAATACAGCTTTTAAGACCTTGTTTAGTTCCAAAACTTGATTCAAATATGATTGCCACCAAAAGCCAAAACTAGACGGCATAGCCGAACGCATGTGGGTAAACCCTGGCATGACGGTTGACTTATAAATCTCTGCTTTTTTCAGTAAAATATTTTCAAGTTTGTTTATTTCTTCAAAAATATCCAATAAATATTTCTTTGTAAACAGTTTTTGATCAACAACAGATTGATCGTTTCGACTTCTGGCCACGTGAAACCACCCGGCGCCCTCTCCAATAGCATCGGTCAGTAATTTTTCTACATTTTCATGGACGTCGCCGATTGTTGGATCAACCAGTTGTTCACTATCAGCTTTTCCTAAAAGATTTAATAATCCCTGTAATATCTTCTTAGCACTTTTTTTAGGGACTATTCCGCATTTTGTCGTCATTAGATTATGGGCGATTGTTTCAATTAAATAATAGGGTGCTAACTTATTTTCAAGGACCGTCATCGTCGGGTCCATGATAAACTGATCGGTTTTTTTTGAGGGTCCTTTGGTGTATATTCCTCCGTAAATCTTTACATTTTTCATAGAATTTTTATAATAATTTGTAATTGTTTTTAAATTAATACAAGTTTCAGGCTTGCCTTTTAGTAAATTCTTTACATAAAAAGGTACGGTTATTTCTGTTGCCCCAAGTTTTTTTAATACAGATATTGGGATTTTATTATCTGCTGAAATCATCGCGAACAAATCAGAACACGGATTAAATTGAATATGCAAATCACAAATAAGCTCAACTATTTTTTTCCCGATTCCGTTGTTTGGATATTTTGAAATCCAAGATGAAAATTCATAACCTATTATTTTTTTATCTATTATCCAAGGATAAAGTTTTCCAAAACCAAGCAATTCATTTTTATCAGTAGTCAACAAAACGGTTAAACCCTTATTCATAAATTTGATTAGCTCTAACTCAGAAAACTGCACCATATGTTCCTTATGTAATTTAAGAAAATCAATGATTTCTTGTGTAATAATTTTCTTTTTTTCCAAAGATATTTTTTTAAATTGTGTTCCAACTATTTCGATCTTATTCATGCAAATCACCCCCTTTTTTATTTACTTTTGACGCAATGACAGACTGTAATCCGTAAAGCTTTATAAAACCATCAACTTCTTGCTTGGTCCATGTCTTACTTTGGGCATACATTGCAATTTTTGGGTCAATAAGCGAAAATTTAGACTTCACAGAAACTGGCAGGGCATTGCCATGTTCTAATTTCATCAATGCTTTACCAGTAACATTTTTTTGCTGAGAATTAATAAATTGTTTAAGATCTTCAACATAAGGATCAAAAAATTTACCGTTAAAAATCATTTCTGTCATTTCTTTGGAGACTGCCTCGCCAAAATAAATTTGTTGTTTGGTAAGAACATATTGTTCGAGGGCTTTATGGGCCAAAATAAGTAAGAGAATCGCCGGTGCTTCAAAAACCAAGTGTCCTTTGATGCCGATCATACAATCACCGGTATAATACCCTTTACCAAATCCATATTTACCAACTTCATGATTCAAAAAGTCCAAAATTTTCCAGCCTTCAATTTTTTTGCTATTTAGTTTAATTGGTATACCTTTTTTAAATTCGATTTCGAAATAGGCATTTTCATTAACTTTTTCTCCAGTAACCCATTGGAAAACATTCCCAATCGGCTCCAAGTTTTGGTCAATTTCAGATCCAGAATAACTGATTCCGGCAAGGCTTACATTGACAGAATATTTTTTATGAATATCACTAACAATGAAACCTTTCTTTATTAAGAATTTTTTTTCTTCTTCCCGGTTACCTCCAGTATCTTTAATTGGCTCAATCAACTCTATATTTGGATTTAATATTTTGGCTGCAATATTAAAACGTATTTGATCATTACCCATTCCACTGTTTCCGGTAGCAAAATATTTAGCCTTTTCCTTTTTTGCAACTTCAAGGCACTTTTCTACCAAATGATAGCGCTGGGAAGAAACTAAATTTGGATAGGACCCCTCGTAAAGACCGTTAGTTTTTATAATCCAAGATATAATCGAGTCATAATAATATTGTTTAGCATCGATTTGATAATGTTTTGTTGCTCCTAGTTCCTTGGATTTTTTGGCGATTAGATTTATTTTCTCATCTGACAAGCCTCCTGAATCAACAGTAACCGTTATCACTTGATAACCTTTATCAACCAAATATGGGACACAAAAAGAGGTGTCCAGACCTCCGGAAAATGCGAGAACAACCTTTTTATTTTTATTTTGTTTTTTCATATATATTTTAAAAAATTTATAATTTAGGCCAAAAAAAAGCCCCGGGTCTTATCCGGGGTTGGTAATTAATTTTTACTACTCTTTAGGCCATAAAAATACTACCCACCCCAAAGAGTCGCCTTGACGAATTGGTTACGAATAGTACTTTTAACATAGAAACATTATAACACGTTTTTTTGAAAAACAAAGTGATAAAAATCTATTTAATTATTCCATTGGTATTCTACCCCAGAGATTGCTTTCTTTATAAATAGCTTCTATATTATTAACTTTCCATTGGCCGACCTCGCCACATTCCCACAACCCCGGTCGAACTTGTTTCCATTTTTTTGGATTATATGTAAGTCGGTATCGATCAAATTTATCAAGCGAAACAGCAACAGTCATTGCTTGACGGTCAACTTTAAGGGGTGCCATACCATTTCTAACAAGGTTTCTTAGCCAAGCATCATAAGGTAAGTTACCATCATCTTGGGTCATATTACAATATTCTTCAAAACTGATTTGCCAATTATTATCTTCAGATTTGAATTTCCCAAATTCATATGGTCGGAAATCACCGATTAGATGAGTTATTTCAAGTACTTTAGCTCGTTCTTTAATTTGATCAATTATTAGGTGAGGCAGACCTTTACCCAGATAATCTGGGTGAACGTTCATCGATACCAAATCTAAAGTATTACCTTCAGGTTGATAGGTATTTGAGTAATCAGGTGGTTTACCTGCAACAGTATCCCAATTAGGTAAATGTTCAGGAATTCCGTCCCAATTGAACCGATTTGTAGATAGGGTCGCTAAAATCTTATTGTCTTCAATGTTTTCAATGATCAGTTGTCCATCTGGAAATACCTTTGCTCGTTTTGACAAAGTTTCGGGCTTAGCCGCTAACCAAGGCGCCCAGTTATGTTGCTCTACCTGATCATAAATTTTTGGTCCGTCCTCTGGTTTCCACAATCTTACGGTACACAGACCAATATTTTTGACTTCTATCAGTATATTTTTAAACACTTCAGGTTTCATATTTCCTACATTTAACTGAAAATCATCTTATCATTCTTTTTCAAAAAGTAAAATGTTAAAATAAAAGTCATATGTGGTTTTGGTTTGCGTTATTATCAGCGGTAGTTTCAGCAGTCTCGGTAATTCTAAATAAAAGGGCCTTAAAGAATATTAATGCCTCCCTTGTGTCTTGGTCGCTTTTTGCTTTTTCAATTCCGTTTTTAGCTTATCCGGCTCTAAAAGACGGTTGGCCAAAATTGAACGCAACTTTTTTTGTAGCGACCATATTATCTGCTGTTACTTTTGCTTATGCAAAAACTTTGAGCCTCCGATCTTTAAAAAATAGCAAATTAATATCAGAGATCGTTCCCTTGGCATTTTTTAGCGTCTTAATTTCATACATACTTGGACTGATATTTTTAGGTGAAAAAATAAAACTACTACCGCTTCTTGGTTTAGGACTGATTATAGTTGGTGGATATTATTTAAAGATAAAAGAGTCGAAAGAAGATATATTAAAACCATTCAAAATCATATTTATAAACAAAGACGCATTCTATTATTTATTAGCGATGTTGATAATGCCGGCAACATCACTTTTTGACAAAATCGGACTACTAAATAGTAAACCAGTTAATCAGACATTCTATTTATTTTGGGGAAACATTTTGACAGCCGTACTTATGACAGGATATATGACCCGTAAAGACAAAATTTGGATAAAAGATTTAAAGACAAACTTTAAAGTTTTATTTATAAACGGGGCTGTTTTTACATTACTTTCACTACTTTATCTTTATGCTTTAACGACGGGCGCGCTGGCGCTGGTATCAGGAATTAAAAAGTTAGAAGTCTTGTTTATACTTCTTTTGGGTTGGCTTTTTTTTAATGATAGACCTAAAAAAGAAATTTGGATAGGTAGCTTGATAATGCTTGTTGGTGTTGTACTAATTAAATTAAGTTGAAATGTTTATTAATCTCGCCTAAAATGAATATATGACAAACATGAAAAGTAAGTTATCATTGCTATTAATTTTGGTTCTTTTGTTTGTCGTTTTTGTAACGGTACGGTTTTTCATCTTAGATAAACAAAATGAATACGGAAAAATTAAAATAATCTCTTCTCCCACAGCAAGTATTTTTTTGAATAGTACTTTTATTGGAAAAACAAATGTTCCTTTTGATGAGAAGTATAAAGTTGGAGAATATTTGTTAAAGCTAATTCCGGAAACAACTGCCACAGATACAGCTTCATGGAACGGTAAGATAAATATCTACAAAAACTCACTTACTTATGTAAATCGTGAGCTGGGTTCATCGGACATTGCCTCAGCCGGTGAGATTTTTACAACAGTCAAAATGACAAAGAAACCTCTAAATTCTGAATCGGGAGAGATTTATGTGGAAACGGAACCGCAAGGAGCTATTGTTACCTTAGACGGAGACGAAAAAGGTGTTGCGCCGGCTTTAATGGAAAACGTTATAAGAGGAGACCATGAGCTATCTGTTTTTATGCCGGGTTTTTTTCGAAGAACACAAAAGATCAATGTTGATGCTGGGTTTCGTGTTAACGCAGCATTTAAGTTAGCGATCGATCAAAGTTCTTCATTTGCAAAAGAGCCAGATGACAAAACAAAATCCGCCAGTAGTAGTGCGACCACAAGCAATAAAACCTATGTCACAATAAGAGATAATCCTCAAGGTTGGCTTCGAGTAAGGGTTGACGGAGCAATTGATGCAACGGAATCGGCCAGAATTAAGCCTGGGGAAAAGTATGAATTTCTTGAAGAAAAAACCGGGTGGTTTAAAATCAAATATAACGATAATAAAGACGGATTAGTCTCTGGTGAATTTACGGATGGTTGGGTATCAAGCGAGTATTCTGCGAAAGAGTAAACGGTTTATTTTTTCTTCCATATTAATTTATTATAGAGAATATAAGAATAGGGGATTATCACCAAGGTGATGATCAGAACTTTATAAATAATCCATGATTCAATGTTGGCGACTTCAAAAAGGTGAATAGTTTTATCTCCTAAAAATCTCAGAGCAAGACTTAGTCCGATTCCTTGAATAATAATTGAACCAGAAGAAACAAAGTTGAAAGTAATAAACTTGATTAAATAAACAAAAAAACCACCTGCAATTTTTTTATCTTTAAAACTCCAAAAGTTATTCATTAGAAAATTAGATATGATAGCTATTTCGGCGCTAAACATGTTTGCGGACGGTTTGTTAAGGTGAAATTGATTAATAAACAAATAGGCAAAAGAAAAATCAACAGTAAAACCTATAAAACCCACAATTACAAATTTAATAAACGATGAATTTTTAAAAACATACAAAAGTGTTTGAAAACTATATTGGAAAGCGTTTATTTTAGAAATACCAGTAGTTCTTTCTTTAAAATGAATAGGTATTTCTCCTAACACGGCATTATTTTTTATGGCAAAATCCAAAAAAGCAACTTGAAAAACGTAGCCAGAATAATTTTTCAGATGATCATAAGCATTTTTTATGAGCCAAAATTTAATTGCCCGAAAACCATTTGTCCATTCAGTTACTTTTAATTTCATGAATCCAAATTTAACAACAGAATTGGCACCGATTGATAAAATCTTTCTGTGTAAACCCCAATTTGCGGGAATAGAACCTCCCTTAGAATATCTTGTTCCAACAACAAAATCTGCTCCCTGCTCAATCTTTTTTATAAATTCCGGTATTTTATCAGGATTGTGTTGGCCATCAGCATCAATCTGTATTACTAGATAAGGATTAATTTTTTCTTCACAATATTTAAAACCTTTTAAGTATGCGTTACCAAGTCCTTCTTTTTCTGTCTCAAGTAAGTAGAGATTAGAAAATTTTTTTTGCAATTTCTTGACTATTTCAACAGTACCATCTCTAGATAAGCTATCAACAATTAATAAATAAAGTTCCCAA
>CABIKN020000003.1 GCA_902200405.1 Candidatus Roizmanbacteria bacterium
GTTGTATTTGAAACCGTACCTGCTTTCGGGCTCATCTTGTATTGTACAAGACTAAAACTTGACTTTCAAAAAGATATTGTAATATAATATAGGTGTTGGCAGTTATTAGGTTATTATGTCAACCGAAATCTTGGAAAGCACAGCCGGATTAGAAACAGAATGGATCTTTGATACAATTTTTCTCCTTTTTTTATTGCCCTTTTTTGCCTTTACAAATACTTAGCTGGACACTCTTTCCATAATCCAAGTTTATTTATTTTGGCTTCTTTTTGAGCTTCTAAAAATTGCAACTGATATTTGACATCTGGTGGGAAAGTTGAGACTTGGGCAAATCCCTGACGGACAAGATAATCATTAACAAAAATAGCTTCCGCTGAACTCACAGAAGGATCTCCAATCCAAACGTAGCGGAGTAATCGTTTGTATTTATCCGTTTCAGAAACATCTTTTTGAATATAAACTTCTTTTCCCTCAACTAATCTTTTATTTTCATCAGAGGCCGCTTGAGCAAAACATCCGACCGGTCGGCGAGGATCATGTAATTCAGGTGTGTTTATCCCAATATATCTAACTTTTTTGTTTCCCTCAATTTCAATTGTATCACCGTCGATGATACGGATAACTTTGACTTGGGTCAAGCACGCTTGACCCCTACATGATTCTGGTGTTGGCACACCTGTTGAAACAATCGAAACTTTCGGCAGTGGATTATTTTTGTTAAAAAACAACTGAATAACGGCGTAAATTATCGCCAAAACATAGATTGTTAATTGTTTATTAGCCCTCGTCATTGATAATTTATTTTATCAGAAAAAAACTTAGAAAAATTTTACACTTGAATTATCTTAGTCGGAGTAGTATGATGCCAATCATATGGGAGAAACAGTAAAGACACCCGCTGAAAACCCCGCGTTGATTGAATGGAAAATTAAAAAAGTGACTTCCAATATGGACGCATTTCAAAGTAAGGTTTATGGCCGGCATAAAAATTTGCAGGTCAGAACTTCGAATAAAGAGAACCCTAATCCTGAAGGAACTAATTCTCCTTCGGTGACATTGGAGATATCAACATATAACACAGATGATCGAATCGGTCAATATGGATCTGAAAGAATTTCACTATCCAAATCAGTTGATGAAATTGGCAAAAAATTCGGAGCAATTTCTAACAATAACTGGGAAATAAAGGCATTAGAAGGATCACGTTATATTGAAAAAACATACGAATTTAGATTACCAATAACACGAAGTGATAGGTTTCTGTATCACTCTCAAAGAGGAAATTACGGCCAAGCTGTACTAGGTCTTTTAGTGAATAGATAATCTATTGTTAATTTTACTTCACCGTCACGCTCTTCGCTAAATTTCTTGGTTTATCAGGATCTGCGCCGCGGCCGACGCCGAGATAGTATCCTAACAGTTGTCCAACAATGATGTTGGGAAAAATTGTCAGATCTCCAAGATCAGGAGTTTTTATTAAAACATCAAAATCACTTGATTCAAATGGAGCAACGCCAATGATTAGCCCGCCGCGGGCTTTGATTTCAGCGGCGCTTGAGAGAACCTCTTCCTTTATTTCATCATTGGATGCTAAAACAAAACAAGGAGTCCCTTTTTGAATCAAAGTAATGACACCATGTTTTAATTCACCGGCGGCAAATGGTTCGGCATGAATATAACTGGTTTCTTTTATTTTTAGAGCAAATTCAAGAGTCGCCGGATAGTTCAGATGCTTGCCGATCAAATACATATGTTCTTCATCCATCAATCGCTTAGCCAAACTGATCAATCGATTAATCGATTGTACATCTAACCACTTTGTTAAAACTTTACCTAATCTATTAATTTTATTTTTTCCTTCTTCATACTTATTCGCAACGGCAGTTGTCAATAAATATAAAGTAGATAATTGGGTAGTAAATGCTTTTGTTGAAACAACCGCGATTTCTGGTCCAGCACCGACTGATAAAACTATGTCTGCTAATCTCTCCAAAGTTGATCCGCGGGCGTTAATAACGGCAACGATTTCCGCCCCTCTTTTTTTAGCCTCTTTGACCGCAATCAAAGTGTCAGCCGTCTCACCTGATTGGGAGATAGCAAAAACTAAAGTTTTTTTATCAATAAATTTTGAAAAAGGCATGAACTCATAAGATGGGATCGCTTGAGCGTCAACTCCTTGTTGGGCAAAAAAATATCTTGCAGCCAAGGCACAATAGGAGGCAGTTCCACATCCTGTCAAGACAATCTTATATCCAGAATTTATTTTTCTGGCCAATTCACTTATTTCCTTTTCATTGATTGAAGTTGTCTTAGAAATAGTTTTTATTTGTTCATAAATTTCCTTAATTAAAAAGTGAGGGTAACCACCTTTTTCGGCATCTTCAAGTTTCCAATCAAGAACTTGAGGAATAAGTTTCTTTTCTTTTTCCGTTTCAATGTCAAAAAGTTTCACTCCGGAGTTACTTAAGACAACTGCTTCACCGTCATTTAAAAAATACACTTTATTTGTTTCTTTCAAAAAAGCCGGAACGTCGGAGGCTAAAAAATATTGATTGTTTCCCAAGCCAACAACCAGGGGAGAACCATTACGGCAGGCAATAATTGTTTGCGTTTTAAAATCTAACACAGCAATCGCATTAGATCCCCTTAACAATTTAAAAGTTTCAAAAATTGCTTCATTTATTTTTTTCAATTTAGATTTTTCTTCAATAAGATGAGCGATCACTTCAGTATCAGTTTCGGAAATAAATTGATGACCCTTTTTTAGTAAATCTTCCTTGATTCCCTGATAATTTTCGACTATACCGTTATGAATGACGGCAATTTTTTTTGTGCAGTCAAGATGGGGGTGAGCATTATTATCGGTGACTCCACCATGGGTAGCCCAACGTGTATGACCGAGAGCAATTAATCCTACCGGTAAATTAGTTTTAGCTTCTCCTATTTTTCCGATGTGTTTATCAATTTTTATTTCGGTCTCAGAGATAATAGAAATACCCCATGAATCATAACCGCGGTATTCCAATTTTTTTAAACCCTCAAGCACACTAGTTGCCGCCTGATTGTTATTATCGTTAATAATTCCAAATATTCCGCACATAGAGTAATAATATCAGAATAATCCAATTTGGTCAGCCTTCTCTTTCTTCGGCTCTTCTTTTTTCTCAACATCCTTGACATTAAAAATTCTTTTTATCAACGTATTCATCTGATATTTTTCGAGAAAATTAATTAGATTTTTATTAAAAACTTTAAATTTTAATTTTTCAATATCAAGATCAATATCAACATCAGTTACAATTGTAGCTAATTTTTTGGAGATCAAGACATTGTCTTTTTCATTTTTTAAAATTCCCTTAATCTTTTCTGACTCGACATCATCTATATTTTTATAAATTTTCTCAACTGTTCCAAATTGATGAATCAACTTACAGGCAGTTTTTGGACCAATTCCTGACGCGCCCGGATAATTATCAGAAGGATCGCCGGCCAAAGCTTTGTATTCGATGATCTGATCCGGCTTAACATCTAGTTTTTTTTCAACTTCTGATCGATCAAATATTTTTATATTGGCAAGTCCTAATTGAGGAGAGGCTACAAATACATTTTCGGTTATTAATTGAAAAATATCCTTATCACCTGTCAAAATAATAACTCTAAACTTATTCTTTTCAAAAATTCGAGTAATCGTTCCAATTAAATCATCGGCTTCATATCCATCCTTCTCCATTCTTTCAATTCCGGCGGCGTCAACCGCCTGTTTAACGAGTGGAATTTGAACAATAAAATCATCATCAATTTTTGGCCTTTGACTTTGATATTCCTTAAAAAGTTTATTTCTAAAAGTGTCTTTTGGGGTATCAAAACAGGAAATTAAATAATCTGGTTTAAAATCGGTGACAACTTTGTTAAGCATAGAGATATATCCATAAACAACATTGGTTGGAGTACCATCTGCAGACTTAAAGGGGGGTAGAGCGTGATATGCGCGGTGCATAATGGCGTTGCCATCTATAACTAAGAGAGTCTGCATAAATATTTAAACGATCAATTTTTTGCCAACAATCTTCTCAAACTCATCCTGATCGATACTTTCTTTTTTAATCAAAGCTTCGGCAACTTGATCCATTAATTTTTTTTTGGATTTGACAATATCAATTGCCTTATCATAAGCAGTCATAATAATTTTTTTGATTTCTGCATCAATGTTATTCATTACATCTTGAGAAAGTATATTTTGATCATAATAAGTTTTACCCCATTCGGTGACGTCCCTGGTTGGCCCAAAGTTAATTGGCCCGAGAGAGCTCATTCCATATTCAACTACCATCGCTTTGGCAACTGAAGTGGCTTGGTCAAAATCATTTGAAGCACCGGTCGTCACCTCATTAAAAATGACTTCTTCAGCCGCTCGTCCACCCATCATAACCGCTATCCGCTCCAGCAAATGTGTCTTTGTTTCATGAAGTTTATCTTTTCCAGGAGGAATTAAAGTATAGCCAAGTGCCATTCCTCGAGAGACAATAGATATTCTATGAACTGCGTCGGTGTGAGGTAAAAAGTGAGAAACAACTGCGTGACCGACTTCGTGATAAGCTGTCAACTTTTTATCCAGATCGGACTGGAGTCGTTTTTTTTCTGGACCAAGCTTTACTTTGGTGGCTGCATCTTCAATATCCTCCATACTAATTTTATCCCTAGCCACCCGAGCAGCAGAGATCGCCGCTTCATTCAAGACATTTTCCAAATCAGCTCCTGAATATCCGACTGTTCTTCTTGCGACTCTATTCCAATTAACAGATTCATCAAAAGGTTTACCTTTCGCATGAATTTTAGCAATTGCGATTCTTCCTTCTAAATCTGGGAAATCAACAATGACTCTTCTGTCAAATCGCCCCGGTCTAAGGAGGGCAGTGTCGAGAAGATCTCCGCGGTTGGTAGCAGCAATGACAACGACCTGTTCAGTTGGATTAAATCCATCCATCTCAACCAAAATTTGATTTAAAGTTTGTTCTCTCTCATCGTGTGATGGCATCATTCCAACCGATCTTGCCCGGCCAATCGCATCAATCTCATCAATAAAAATAATTGATGGAGCACTTTTTTTGGCTGTTGCAAAGAGATCGCGGACACGAGCGGCTCCAATTCCAACTAACATTTCCATGAACTCAGATCCGGCAATAGAAAAGAAGGGAACATGGGCTTCGCCGGCAACAGCTTTTGATAGTAAGGTTTTTCCACATCCAGCTGGACCAACCAATAAAACACCTTTAGGAGTTCTTGCTCCAAGTTTTTTATATTTTCCGGGATTTTTCAAAAAATCAACTATTTCAACAAGTTCTTTTTTTGCCTCATCAACCCCGGCTACGTCATTAAAGGTTGTTTGGGTCATGCTTTTTTGAAATCTTTTTCCTCTGTTTTGTCCAAATGAAAACACATTATCTTGCGCACCTTTAGCCTGACGGAAAATAAATATAAAAAAGGCGACCATTAGTATTGTTGGTAGAAGATTTCCAATTATATTTGCTAAACCCACTGATCCCTGAGTGTCTTTGATATTGATATCAATTTTTTCTGGACTAACTCCTGCCTCTTTAAGAGTTTTTACAAATGTTTCACCAGTTTCCTTGAATGAGGTTGAAAGGGTATTATTTTTGTAATAAACAAGTAGTTTATTATCAATTAAATCGATTTTTCTAATTTTTCCATCTTTGGCCTCTTTGACGATTGTTGTTATAGATTTTTCCGTGGCTACTTGCTTAACTTCATTTGTTATTGAGCGGTATGCATAAAAAAGAAAAAGTCCAATAAAAAAAATAACGAAAAAGTTACGCAGATTGATATTGAACTTAAATTGGGTAACTTTGAATCCATTATTATTTTTGACCATAGGTCTTATTTTAGCAGAAATTTTGATAGAATTGATTTGCAATGAAAACAATAAAGCTAAATACAAACAATATTAATCAAGTCATTAATAATACCATAATGGTTTTGAAGTCAACTGGTTTGGTCGTTTTTCCTTCAGATACTGTTTATGGTTTGTTATGCGATGCTACTAACGAACAGGCGGTAAAAAAATTAATTGCTTTTAAGAATAGGCCAGCTGGAAAACCAATTTCTGTTTTTACTAACTTAGAATTTATTGATCAATTAGTAAAAATAAATAAAGATCAAAAAAAAATAATTGAAGAAATCATACCTGGTCCATTCACTTTGATTTTGCCATCAAAACACAGCGTAAATAAATTATTAGAATCTGAAACAGGAAATCTAGGGGTAAGAATTCCGATGAATCAATTAATCAATAGATTGATACAAGAATTTGGAAAACCAGTGACAGCGACCTCAGCTAATTTAGCCGGTCGTCCCGCTAATTATTCTATTGAAACTTTATTGAAAGAATTAACTAATAAACAAAAAGAGTTGATTGATCTAATTGTTGACGCAGGAACTCTACCCAGAAACAAACCTTCAACGGTTGTAGATTTATCTAAGTCTGACGTTAAGATTTTACGTCAAGGTGATTTAAATTTTTCTAGGTCAAAAACATTTTTTTCTAAAACATCCGATGAAACAAAAAATATAGCCAAACAAATTCTAAAAAATGTAGAGACAAGGCATGCCTTGTCTCTACCAAATAAGCCATTAATTTTTATTATTGAAGGAGAAATGGGAGTTGGTAAGACTGTTTTTGTTAAAGGGATTGGCGAACAATTGGGAATCAACAATATTATTTCGCCAACCTTTGTCATATATTATGAATATGAAAATTTTTATCACTTTGATTTATATCAAATTGAAGATAAAAGTGAATTTAAACATTTGGGTATAGAAAAACTTTTAATTTCAGGAAATATTTTATGTTTTGAGTGGGGTGAAAAGGCGGGAGAGATTATTGATTTGCTTAAGGAAAAGGGAAAGATAGTTTATGTGAAGATGGAGTATGTTAATAAGAGGGAGAGAAAAATTATTATATGAAAATTCTTGCGATTGATACTTCTTGTGACGAGACTTCCGTTGCCATTGCCGATGGCCGTCGGGTTCTGTCCAATATAATTTATTCCCAAGTACTTTTGCACAAAAAATGGGGAGGGGTTGTTCCGTCAATTGCCAAGCGAGCTCATGAAGAAAGAATTGATTTTGTTGTTGAAGAAGCATTAAGAAAATCCAAAATCCAAAATCCAAAATCACGAATCGATTATATAGCTGTTACTCAGGGTCCAGGTTTGGCGATGGCTTTGGAAGTTGGTATAAATAAAGCCAAAGAGTTGGCCAAAAAATATCAAAAAAAATTAATTGCCGTCAATCATTTAGAAGGTCATATTTATTCTGCTTTTGTAGAGAATAGCAAAGGCAATCCAAAACGTGATTTTAAATTTCCATATTTAGCGTTAATTATTTCAGGAGGTCACACGGAATTTGTTATCTTTAAAAATCATTTAGACTATAAAATAGTTGGTTCCACCTTAGATGATGCAGCTGGGGAAGCCTTAGATAAAGCGGCAAAATTACTTGGATTAGGATATCCTGGTGGACCTGTTCTTGAGAGATTAGCTTATGAAGTTGGCAATGTTGACAATCATAATTTTCCCCGACCAATGCTGAAATCGAAAGACTTAAATTTTTCATTTTCAGGTTTAAAGACTTCCTTTTATTATTTCTTGAAAGGACAAGATGGAAAAAATGCAAAAACCCCACTAAGCGGGGTTAAGTTTTTAGCCAGTTCTTTTCAGGAGGCAGTTTTTGATACTTTGACTAAAAAAACAGAGATGGCGATTAAGCAAACAGGTATTAACCGTTTAATTATTGGTGGCGGAGTAATTGCCAATAAACGACTTCGAAATTTGATGAGAGCTTTAGTAAAAAAATATAAGGGAGAAGTTTTATTTCCTTCTTATAAATATTTGAGCGGAGATAATGCCGCAATGATCGGAGTCGTCGCGGGGTTAAAAGCAGAAAGAGGGTTGTTTGTCACAAACGCGGATAAACTTGATCGAATTCCAAGAATGAGTATCGAAGTCACAACTTACAATAGTAAAATTTAAAGAGCGTTAGGTTTTTTAATTTTTATATACGTGTAATTTGATTTTCCAGATAATAGCCAATAATAGACTTGCCATTTACCAAATTTCCAATCTCTTAAAATTTCACTATACTTTCTCGTAGTATTTCCAATCGGTAGGTTTTTATTCCAATATTGTTTTGGCAATGCAGAGTCATAAATATAAAAAAATTGTCTGTCGTTATCATATCCCCATATTGTAATCCAGTGCCCTGCCAATCTACCGATTATTAAATTATATTTGTCAGTCATATAACCGTTGCCAATTCTAATCATTACTGGAGTGTTATTATTTAGAATTTCTTTTAAAAGCGTAATTATTTCTTCAATGGTATTCCCCTCTGCAGTTTTTAATTCAGCTTCAATTCCATTTTTTTTAAGTATATTGACATAATAATTTCTTCCCAAAGTTAAACCTGTTAGTCTTCCAACCCAATTGGGATGATAATATTTTGGTTCATCTTTAGTATCTAATCCGTATGCACTTAAAATTGCCTTAACTGAAAACGCACCACAGTGACTTGGACCCTGTTGCAAATATTCATTAGGTTTAATTGTTAAGATGTACTTATTGGGAAATTTATCCACATTTTAATTTTATCAGAGTTGAGATAAATTATCTTACTTTAAAATAAATATGTCCATTTTTAAAATTATGTCATTCCCGCGGAGGCGGGAATCCAGACTAAATATTCCTTATAAAATATCTTGATATAAATCTTTCCATTCAGGATTCTTTTCTTCTATTAATCTAATTTTCCATAGACGATTCCATTTCTTTATTTGTTTCTCTCTGGTGATTGCTGATTCAGGATTATTATGTTGTTCAAAATAAACTAAATGATGAACCTCATATTTTTTTGTAAATCCATCAACTTTTTTATTTTTATGTTCCCAAATTCGCTTTATTAGATTATTGGTTATTCCAATTTATAGAGTCCCATTTTTTTGAGAAGCTAAAATATAAACACAATAAGATTTATTATTCATTATAAAGTAATTATAGACTGGATCCCCGTCTTCACGGGGATGACGCAAAAACATAGGAATAAATCAAACCATTGGACGAGAGACTAAAAACGGACATTTTTATTCTTGTGTAAGAAAAAACTATTGACATTATTTTCGATTTTGCTAAACTATTACTAATCAAGTATATGTTAAGTATCACAAAACAATCTGACTACGGATTAATATTGATTTCGTTCGTTTACAAAAAAAAGGGGTTAGTCAAATTATCTGAATTGATAAAAGAGACCAAACTGCCACAAAGATTCCTGGCCCGGATCGCGGCTGAATTAGTTAAGAATGGACTTTTAGTTAGTAAAGAAGGTAAAAATGGTGGTTACCTTGCCACCCCAAAAATTAAAAATATTTCTCTATACGATTATCTAACTATTTTTGAAAATGATGTCATTGTGAGTAGTTGCGTTGATGAAAATTTTGATTGTAAATTCGAAAAAATTTGTAATCACAAGGACTTTATCAAAAAAAGACTGAATGTGGTTTTAACAAAAGAACTTAAAAAAATTAAATTACTCGAATTAATTAAATAATTTTATATGTTGGAAATAAAAAATTTAACAGTCAATGTTGCAGATAAACTAATTATTGAAAATTTGAGTTTTAATTTTGCAAAAAATAAAATCTACGTTTTGATGGGTCCAAATGGAAGTGGAAAATCCACTTTGGCGATGTCAATTATGGGTCATCCTTTATACACTATAAGCGATGGTAAAATTATTTTTAAAGGAAAAAACATTACCAAAGCCAGCCCCGATGAAAGGGGTCGATCGGGGATATTTTTATCGTTCCAATCACCGCTCTCACTATCTGGAGTTAGTATGTTTTCTTTACTTCGGACAGCCATTGCAGGTAAAAAAGATCCGCTTGCCTTAAGAGAAGAAATAGAAAAAACTGCTAAGCAACTAAAAATTAAAAAAGAACTTTTAGATCGGTCATTAAACGAAGGTGCTTCGGGAGGTGAAAGAAAAAAAATAGAATTACTTCAAGCGGCCATTCTTGATCCAGAGCTAATTATATTTGATGAAATCGACACTGGCGTCGACGTCGATGCTTTACGAACGATTGCCCAGTTTATGGAGAAAAATAAAAAAGGTAAAACCTATCTTTTGATAACGCACTATAATCGGATTCTTAAATACGTCAAGCCAGATCAAGTCCTTGTGATGATGGAAGGGAAAATTGTTAAAAAGGGGAACTATAAATTGGCAGAAGAGATAGAGAAAAATGGATATGAAAAAATCTGATTTAAATTTTGACTATAAATTCGGTTTCTCAATGCCGGAAAAAAATGTTTTTAAGGCGCGAAAAGGATTAGACCAGAAAATCGTTGAACAAATTTCCGCCATGAAAAAAGAACCGGTATGGATGAAGGAATTTCGCCTTAAAGGTTACAATGCTTTTTTGAAAAGAAAGATGCCGGCATGGGGGGCAGATCTTTCAAGAATAGATTTTGATGATATCTACTATTATATAAAGCCGACCGAAAATCAAGTTAATTCTTGGGCCGATTTACCAAAGGAAATAAAAGATACTTACGATCGAATCGGAGTTCCTGAAGCAGAAAAAAATTTTCTATCGGGCGTTTCAGCTCAATATGAATCTGAGGTAGTCTATGAAAGCGTTAATCGAGAGTTAAATAAACGAGGAGTAATTTTTTGTGACATGGATACAGCTTTAAAAAAATACCCGGAAATTGTCAAAGAATATTTTGGGACATTAATCAGTCCGTACGATAATAAATTTGCTTCTTTAAACTCGGCCACTTGGTCTGGTGGATCCTTTGTTTATATACCGCGTGGGGTCAAGGTACCGATGCCACTTCAAGCTTATTTTAGAATAAACGCCGAACGCTTTGGTCAGTTTGAAAGAACATTGATAATTGCTGAAGAGGGAAGCTTTGTTCATTATATTGAAGGTTGTACGGCACCAATTTATACAACCGCCTCTTTGCATTCCGCCGTTGTTGAAATTTTTGTTAAAAAAGGGGCTAGGGTCCGCTATACCACAGTTCAAAATTGGAGTCATAATATTTATAATTTGGTGACAAAAAGAGCTACCGTTGATGAAGAAGGAATAATGGAGTGGGTAGACTGTAATATCGGTAGTGGCGTAACGATGAAATATCCAAGTGTTATTTTAAAAGGTCGAAAATCACACGGTGAAGTTCTTTCGATCGCATATGCCAATAAAGGACAACACCAAGACGCAGGGGCTAAAATGTATCATTTGGCGCCGGAAACAACTTCAAGAATAATTTCCAAATCTATTTCAAAAAATGGAGGCAGAACTTCTTATCGAGGGCTAGTATCGGTATCACCCGGTGCAAAAAATTCTAAAGTATATGTTTCGTGTGATGCGCTATTAATGGATGAAAATTCTCGATCAGACACTTATCCATATATGAAAATCAAGGAGATGGATTGTGAGGTCCAACACGAGGCAACTGTCGAAAAATTAGGTGAAGAAAAATTATTTTATCTAACTTCCCGTGGAATCAAACGACCCGAAGCAGAAAGCTTGCTGGTTAACGGTTTTATTGAACCGGTCGTTAAAGAAATTCCTTTAGAGTATTCGATAGAACTTAATCGTCTCATAAAGTTGGAAATGGCCGGAAGCGTAGGGTAAAAATATGAATTTTATAGATCTTAACCAAACAAAACAAACAAAATTAAATTTTGATAAACCCGGTGATTATACCGTCTTTTTTCATAACCTTTCCGGTGAGTTTGATTTCCGGATAAAAGCGAGCGGTGTTAATCTGGATATTTTAGGCCTATTCATAGGTAACAAAAATAATAATTTTGAACTTAAGACCAATCAGTATCATATTGCACCAGGTTCAACTTCTAACCTATTGATAAAAGGCGTCTTTGATGGCAGTTCAAGGTTTATCTATCAAGGACTGATCAAGATTGAAAAATCCGGACAGAAATCTCATGCATATCAAAAAAATAAGAATTTGATTTTGTCATCAGGAGTTTACGTCGACTCACGACCATTTTTAGAAATTTTGGCCAATGATGTTTTTTGTACCCATGGATCAACAACAGGTAAAATAAACGAAGAGTCACTTTTTTATTTAAAAAGTCGGGGTATCGATCAAAAAAATGCCGAGCAGCTTTATGTTTCCGGTTTTATTCAAGAAGTTATTGATAAAATAAAGCCTTACAAGCTTGGCATAATAATATGATTGATTTAAAAAAAATAAGAAAAGAGTTTCCGATTTTTCAAAACCAACCGGAATTAGCCTATCTTGATTCGACGGCTACTTCTTTAAAACCGAAAGCGGTCATTGAAAAAATAAGAGAATACTACGAAGAATATTCAGCTAACGTATTTCGTGGTATTTATCCAATGTCTGAAAAAGCTACTGTTGAATTTGAAGAAACGAGAGAAGTTATCTCTAAATTTATTAATGCGAACAAATCTGAAGAAGTTGTTTTCACCAGAAATGCAACTGAATCCTTAAATTTACTTGCTTATTCGTTAGGTAGAAAGATTATTGAAGATGGCGATGAAATCGTAACGACTATCATGGAACATCATTCGAACTTCGTGCCTTGGCAGGTACTTGCGGCTGAAGTGGGAGCAACGCTTAAAGTAATAGATATTAATGATCATGGTTATTTAGTAATTAATTGGGACGAAGTTATCACAAAAAAGACAAAAATTTTGGCGTTAACATATGTTTCTAATGTTTTAGGAACAATTAATCCGGTTAAAGAAATTGTAATCGCAGCTAAAAAAATTAATCCAAAAATTATTGTTATTGTTGATGCAGCACAGGCGGTTCCCCATACAAAAATAAATGTTCAAGATTTAGGGGCTGACTTTATAGTTTTTTCTTCTCATAAAATGTTGGGACCAACCGGGGTCGGAGTCCTTTGGGGAAAAGAAAAATATTTAAAAGAAATGTATCCATTTATGTATGGCGGTGACATGATCGAGGAGGTCTATATTGATCATAGCACTTATAAAGATCCTCCACATAAATTTGAAGCAGGCACTCCAGCTATTGGTGAGATAATTGCTTTTAAAGAGGCGATAAAATTTTTAAAGAAAATTGGAATGGAAAATATCCGCGATCATGAGAAAAAAATAACTGATTATGCGATTAATCGATTAATCGATACATTTGGACAGTCAATCAAAATTTACGGACCCAAAAAAATTGAAGATAGAGGAGGAATTATTTCTTTTAGTCTTGATAAATTCCATCCTCATGATATTGCTCAGATTTTGGCGGATAATGGAGTTTGTGTCCGTGCCGGTCATCACTGCGCCATGCCTCTTCATACACGGTTGAATGTTCCGGCAACGGTCAGAGCGAGTTTTTATATTTATAATGATGAAAAAGACGTGGAAAAGTTAGTGGAAGGGCTGAAGAAAGTTAATAAAACACTTAAATGAATATCTATCAGGACATAATTCTCGATCATTATCATCATCCTCACAACCAAGGCAGACTGGATATATCTGGTAAGTCTGTTCAGGTAAGTAATCCTCTTTGTGGAGATAAAATTGAAATGACAATAGTTTTTGAAAAAAATAAAGTAAAAGAAGTAAAATTTCAAGGTGAAGGTTGTGTCATTTCAACCGCATCCGCTTCGATGTTAACTGACTATGCAAAAAATAAATCAAAACAGGAATTGAAAAAGCTTGATTCGAAGTTTATTATTAAGATGTTGGGAATTGATTTGGGAATGACAAGAATTAAGTGTGCGCTATTGCCACTTGAAGCTTTGCATAAACTGTTATAAAAATTATAAATTTATAAAGATTATATGGATAAAATAAAAGATTTGAAGAATCCTTCCGGGCCGGTTACGTTAAAATCAGGTCATAAGATTTGGGTCGATAGGAATTTATGTATTGGTGCGGCCACTTGCATTGCTGTTTCGCCAAAAACTTACGTCCTAGATAGCGAGGCTAAGGCGGTTATTTTAGAGAGCGCCGATGAAGATACAATTGAAAATATTATTGAATCAGCTAAGGCTTGTCCCGTCGCCGCTATAATAATTGAAGACGCGCAAGGGAATAGAGTATTTCCAAAATAATATGATCGACTTTACATGGTTAATAGGCGGTGAGGCTGGCTTTGGAATAATGACGACCGGGGTTGTTTTTTCCAAGACTGCTACCCGTTCCGGATATCATATCTTTGATTACGTCGAATATCCGTCTCTTATTCGCGGTGGTCATAATGCTTATGAAGTCCATGTTTCAGAAAGCAATATTTCTCATTTAAATTCTGCAATTGATGTTTTGGTTTGTTTGAATAAAGAAACTTATGAAAAGCATAAGGGACGCTTGAATGATAAAAGTTTAGTGGTGTTTGATCAGGATGAATTTGAGATAACCGATGATGTCAAAAAAATTATTATTCCTTTCAAAAAAATTCTTTCAAATTTAAAAGGTCAACCAATAATGAAAAATACCATTGCCCTTGGTGCTTCAATTGGGCTACTGGGAGGAGATGTTGATGAACTAATAAGAATAATTTCTGAACAATTCGCTAAAAAAGGTGAAGCAGTAATTAATTTTAATAAACAGTTTGTTCAAGCAGGGTATGATGAAGTTAAGAAAAATTACTCTACATTAGTTATCAATTACCTTAATAAATCCTCCTCCGCTAAAGGTACAGCGGACGAAGCAAAATTAGTTCTGACTGGAAATGATGCCTTTGCTTTGGGCAGCGTTATTGCTGACTGTCGACTTTACAGCGCCTATCCAATGACACCATCTTCAACAGTTTTGACTGATCTAGCTGCTTGGCAGGAAAAAATTGGTATGGTTACACGTCATGCAGAGGACGAGATTTCAGTGATTAATACAGCAATCGGGGCTTCGTTCGCTGGAGTCAGGTCAGCTGTTGGAACATCCGGTGGCGGATTTGCTCTTATGGTCGAATCGATATCATTTGCTGGAGTGACAGAAATTCCTTTAGTAATATTTCTATCTCAAAGGCCTGGGCCCGCGACTGGAATGCCAACTTGGACAGAACAGGGCGATCTTTTATTTGCCGTTTTCTCAGGACACGGAGAATTCCCAAAAATTGTTTTAGCTCCGGGAGATAATGAGGAGATGATCGAATTAACTGCAAAAGCCTATAACTTAGCTGACCAATATCAATTACCAGTAATTGTTATGTCTGATATGTATTTGTCTGAGTCACACAAGTCTGTAAGTAAAAAGTTTGTGGATGATTTTATTACTAGTTATAAAGTTAATCGAGGTAAGTTGATTAACGATAATTCAAAAGTCAAAATTCAAAATTCAAAATTGCAAGTAAAAAGTCAAAATTTTTTGAGATACAAGATAACAGAAGACGGAATATCAGAAAGATTGGTTCCTGGAACGCCGGGATATTTTTATCAGGCAAATTCTTATGAACACATTGAAGACGGTCATACAACTGAAGAAGCACAACCAAGAATCGATCAGGTAGATAAAAGAGCTCGAAAATGGAAAACATATTTAAGTAACGATTTTTCTATGCCAAAAGTCTATGGCGATTTAGAAAAATCGGAAATAGTTTTTGTTTCTTGGGGATCGACCAAAGGAATAGTTTTACAAGCTCAAAAATTATTAACGAATAAAAAAATAGATTCTGCTTTTATTCACTTTAATTATATCTATCCATTAGATAAAGACAAAATAGTAGATCTTTTTAAACAAGACAAAAAATATATATTAATTGAAAATAATTCCTGGGGTCAGTTTGGGAAATTGCTAACTATGGAGACAGGTTTTGAATTCAAAGAAAAGTTTTTGAAGTATGACGGTCGGCCAATCACGGCGGAAGAAATAATTAAAAAAATATCAAATATTAAATCACAAATAACAAATAAATCATAAATATAAAATTACAAATTCTAAACTGTTTAGGATTTAGTATTTGTTTTTTATAATTTATTTGGAGCTTGAAATTTAGTATTTATAATTTAAATTATATGACAAACATTCAAGATTTTTCAGGATATAATCCGACTTGGTGTCCCGGATGTGGCGACTGGGGGATTGGAATTGCAATCAAACAAGCCTTGATTCAATTAGGTTTAAATCCTTCATCTGTGGCAGCCGTTTTTGGAATCGGGTGTTCCGGAAATATGAATGACTTTTTAAACGCCTATGCAATCCATTCACTTCACGGTCGAGCAATACCAAATGCAATTGGAATAAAAATTGCCAATCATAAAATGCCGGTGCTTGCTATCGTTGGAGACGGCGACTGTTATGGCGAAGGTGGCAATCATCTAATTCATGCTTGCCGTGGTAATCATGACATAACGGTTATCGTTCATGATAATGGTGTTTATGGCTTAACAACAGGCCAGTCAGCTCCAACAGCTCAGAAAGGATTTAAGTCAAAATCGACTCCCACTGGTATACTCGAAACGCCAATCAATCCTTTAGCTTTAACTATTACATCAGGGGCGACCTTTGTTGCCCAAAGTTTTGCCGGTGATGTGATACACACAATTTCAATGATAAAAGCAGGGATAGAGCACAAAGGTTTTTCAGTTGTTAATATTCTGCAACCGTGTGTGACTTTTAATAAAGTAAATACTTATCAATATTATCTAAAAAATGTTTATAAACTTGATGAGAGTTATAAGAAAGACGACTTCAAAACTGCTGTGCAAAAAAGCTTAGAAATTAACGAAGAAAAATTTCCATTGGGCATTATTTATCAGAAGGAAAAGTCTTCCTATACCGACGAACTAACCCAACTTAAAGATGACACTCTAGTTGGTAAAAAAAGATTTACTGATTTTGATATAATAACAAAGCTTTTTATTTAATCAGCCAAGTTAGTTGAACAATTATATTAGTTTAGGGCAATACAGAAGCCCGTAATACTATAGGTTTAACACCTAAAAAAGGGTATTGACAGTTAGCAATTACTTTGCTATACTGCTAAAACATATGGCATTTTTAATTAGAGCGTTAGGACAATCCGTTTACCCAGTGGCACCAGTGCGCGACGGGATAGTTTTTCCAGGAACAGAAAACGTGTTAGTTTTTGGAAGACCAAAAAGCGTGGCTGCGATTAATGAGGCGCTTCGCAAAGACCGAAAAGTGATTCTATTGATGCAAAAAAATCCGGTACAGGATGATCCAAAAAGCAATGAGCTTTATCAGATTGGAGTGCTTGCAACGATAGATAAAACTGTTCCGGGAGACAAAGGCGAGATCAATGCTTTACTTAAGGGAATGGAGATTGTAAAAATATTAGCTTTCACAAAACAAGATTCCTGGTTTGAAGCCAAGGTGGAAGTAATAAAAGAAAAGGTCATCGAAGATGATGAAGTTAAGGCGATGATCAGGTATATCTCAACTCAAATAAAAAAAGCCATTAATCTGGGCAAGACGGTCGACTTCGTTTTTTTAATGAATATTCTTAATACTGATAATCCGATAAATTTTGCTCATCAGATTGCGGTTGTCTTAGACTTAAAGCCTCAGGAGAGGCAGATGTTACTTGAAGAAACTGATTTAAAGACAAAATTGAAAAAGGAAGTTGACTTTGTTAATCGGGAGATTAAAGTTCTTGAAATTGAATATAGTTTGACTTCAAAAACTCAGAAAAAATTTGACAAGGGAATGAAAGAATCAATACTTCGGGAAAAGATGAAAACGATTGAAGAAGAGCTAGGCGAAAAAGGTGAAGATAAAGATACGGCCGAATATCGTGAAAAAATCAAAAAAGCCAAGATGCCAAAAGAAGTTGAAGAAAAAGCTGAGAAAGAATTGAAGCGTTTGAAGCAGATGTCACAGTTTAATCCGGAAGCGTCTTACGTTCGCACTTACTTAGATTGGCTAGTGGAGTTACCTTGGTCAGTATCATCTGAAAATAATGTCAAAATAAAAGATGCCGAAAAAATACTTGATGAAGATCATTATGGTTTGAAAAAAATTAAAGAAAGAATTTTAGAATATTTGGCAGTCATGGAGATGAGGAAGATAAAAGAGTTGACTCAAAAGACAAAGGGCAGACAGCCAACGATTCTTTGTTTCGTGGGGCCTCCTGGAGTTGGAAAGACATCACTCGGAAAATCAATCGCTCGAGCACTCGGACGCAAATTCGTTAAAATATCACTGGGCGGAATTCGAGATGAAGCCGAAATAAGAGGTCACCGTCGGACTTACGTTGGAGCTCTTCCGGGACGAATGATTCAAGGGGTAAAACAGGCTGGGACAAAAAATCCGGTTTTTATGCTTGATGAAATTGACAAAATTGGAAAAGATTATCGAGGTGATCCATCATCAGCCTTACTTGAAGCACTCGATCCAGAACAAAATCATGCCTTCTCCGATCATTATTTGGAAGTGCCTTTTGATTTATCTGATGTTTTCTTTATCACAACCGCCAATATGTTAGATACTATTCCTGACGCATTGCACGACCGTTTGGAAGTGATTCATTTTCCGGGATATACGGAAGATGAAAAGTTCAACATTGCCAAGACACATTTAATTCAAAAACAATTAGATGCCAGTAGTCTTAATAGCAAAGAGGGTTCAATCACAGATACTGCCGTTAAAACTATTATCCGAAGATATACCAGAGAAGCCGGAGTTCGTGATTTGGAGCGTCAAATTTCGACAATTTTTAGAAAATTAACCCGCGAAATTGTTGAAAAGAAAATCAAAAATAAAATAGTCGGTCTGACGGATATTTCAAAATATCTTGGACCATTTAAATTTTCATCATCAATGATTGAAGCAAAAGATACGATTGGAATTACGACCGGATTGGCTTGGACTCAGGCGGGTGGAGATATTCTATTTATCGAAGTTGCCATCATGCCAGGTAAAGGCGGGCTAACTTTAACTGGTCACTTGGGTGACGTGATGAAAGAATCCTGCCAAGCGGCTTTATCATACATCCGACCCCGTTGGAAACAGTTTGGGCTAAAAGAAGATTTTTACCACAAAATTGACATTCATGTTCATGTTCCTGAAGGCGCAGTTCCAAAAGATGGACCGTCGGCTGGGTTAGCTATTGCAACAGCGATGATTTCAGCTTTAACGAAAACACCAACCATTAGAACGGTCGCCATGACTGGAGAAATAACCTTGCGGGGACGGGCACTTGAAATCGGTGGAATTAAGGAAAAAATAATTGCCGCTCACCGATCAGGAATAAAAACCGTTATCATTCCGAAAGATAACAAAAAGGACTTGGAAGATATTCCTCAGTCTGTTCTTAAAGATCTGAAATTCCACTACGTCGACCACGTCGACCAGGTTTTGAAGGTGGCGCTGAAGAATTAATATAATTTTTTATTTAGATAAAGATGTCCCAACCACTTCTAGGTTAACATGACAATTTTCACATCTTTTATCCGTTACTTCTTGACTAATAATTGCTTCAGAAGCGGTTCCTGCTTTAACTTTTACAGTTACCTCAGACATCAAGTATCCAAATCCATATCCGTTATTACAACCGCCTTCACTTTCGAGTGTTTGGGGATGAAGAAGACGAACTCTAAATTTTCTTAAGGGTTTTTCTTGCCTTTCAGCGCTACTCATTGACAGATGTTACTCTTTCCTCTTCTTCTTTTCAAGCGGAAATTTGTTTGTCATCCCCTTGAAGAAGGGGATCCAGTCGATAATTACCTTGGAGTCCCGCCTTCGCGGGAATGACACAAAAATAGAAACAATTTATCGTTTAAACTTTAGGTAGATTTCGCGGAGTGAATAAATGGCGTTATAGATCTTGTAAAGCGTTGGGTTGACGACTAAATCATAACTCCCAACAAACTTCGTAAATTTTGTTCCATAGCCTTCTTTAAATCTTGTAAATCCTGACCAAGGGTCAGTTACATCATAGTTTGGCCCGAGCGATCCCCACATGTCAAATTTTGTGGCGCCAAGTT
The DNA here is from genome assembly GCA_902200405.1 of Candidatus Roizmanbacteria bacterium. Lineage (GTDB taxonomy): Bacteria > Patescibacteriota > Microgenomatia > UBA1406 > GWC2-37-13 > GWC2-37-13. Next base: position 19,978 of record CABIKN020000003.1, read on the forward strand.
TTTTTCCGAGTTTAATTGCCTCCCACATCAATAAATTTGAAGCCATCAGGTTCCTATATTCAATTGATGTTCCACCGTATGGATAGTAGAGAGTATTTTTGAAATAAAAAAGTTCGTAAGCAGCCAAAGGAACATCGTTATAAAATGCGATTAAAATATGGGTAATATCTTTTTTCAAACAATCCCAGATAATCTTATGATATTTTATCGTATGGCCAAAATATTTTTGCCGTTTACAGGTTTCAAAATAGAGCTTTGAAAAAATCTCAAAGCCCTTGTCATTTGATATTTCTTTAATGACGACGCCTTTCTTTTCGGCCAGACGGATGTTGTATCGAGTCTTAGAATGAAAGGATTTAAGTAGTTCGTCTTCGGATTTGTTTAGGTCTAACACTTGTGTCCAGGAGGGGAAGAGAGGATGGAGGGAAAGTCGTAGGTCGTAGGTTGTAGGTTTTAGTTCAGATTTTTCAACATAAGGTTCGATTTTAATAAAGATTATTTTATTTTTTTTAGAGTAGTCCGTGAGAAAATTTAAAACATCCGCGCTAGGCAAGACCGAGCGTGGTAGGTAGCCGACTTTATAATTAGTATTTGGAATTTTATGAAATGATAACTGAAAAACATTTTTACCGTCAGACAATCGCAATACCTCAACCTCGGTTTTTTTACGGGCTTCACCCCATTCCCAGGTTTGAAGAGGGTGAAGAGCTTGTTTGTTGAAATCGGAAATTGAATAATTATCAAGTATGATTTTGATCATAAGGGAACATCTTCAATGAGGTCCGTCCTCATTTAGGACGGACCTTAATACACCTAATGTTTCTTTTCCACATTTTTCCCAGGAAAAATCTTTAATTCGTTGTCTTCCCTTTTGAATTAATTCTTTTCTTAATTGACTATTACCATTAAGTGTATTCAATTTTTGGAGTAAATCATCAGCATTTTTTGGATCAAAATAAAGACTGGCGTCTCCTCCTATTTCCGGCAGACTCGACGTCATTGATATAATTGTTGGACAATCATAGCCCATTGCTTCAAGAACAGGAATCCCAAATCCTTCGTAAAGCGACGGTAGCGTCAAACAAAATGCGTTTTTATAGTACCAAATTAATTCTTCATCTGTTACGTGACCGGTAAAAATAATTTTATCCTCAAGATCCATCGTCTTTACTTTTTCAAAAATACTTTCGTATAACCAACCTTTTTTGCCGACGATAATAAGCTTGAAGTCGGAATTAGTTTGTTGAAATTTTGAGAAAGCTTCTATTAAGATTTCTAAATTTTTACGAGGTTGAATGGTACCGACGAAGAGAATAAATTTCTTTGCTTTAACCTCCGGGGTTTTCTCCTTGGCTGTTTTCTCAAATCCATTATAGACAAAAGAGACTTTTGATTCGTCTATTCCATAATTTTTTATGATGTCTTTCTTGGTTGTTTTTGAAACAGCAATAATTTGCTTTGCATTTTTGACTGAAAACTTTGTCCAATTAACAAGCTGCCACAAATCCTTTTTTCTAAAATCATCTGGAAAATAAAGATAGGCCAGGTCATGAATAGTCACTACCTGGGGTACAGGGCAATAGCTGGGCAGGTAGTGAGCTGGAGAAAAATAAACGTCAATATCTTTATGAAAAAATAGGTCAAGGGGTAAAAAAATTTGAGACCAAAGAATTTTACCTTTAATAACTTTGTATTTAAAAAATTCGTTTTCCTCTGGTAGGTCAAGAGACGGGTAGTTTTTTAAATAGACAACAAAACTGTTTTCATCACTGGCAATCCGTGAAAAATATTGAAGCATGTTTAATGTATAGACAGAAACCCCGACTTTTTTTTCTACGTTTGCTTCATTGCCATCAACGCCAATTTTTATCATTTTTAATTACCAAGTCAAACTTGGTTTGCTACAAATTTTTATAAACCGACTCGAGTTCTTTAGCTGTTTGGCTCCATCGATACTTTTCTTTTACAAGTTGGTATGCATTATTCCTTATTTTTTCATACAAATTTTTATTTGTCAGCAATTTTTTGATTTTTGCTACAAATTCATTTGGATTACTTGCAATAATAACATCCTTATTATTTGTAACTTCTAGCCCTTCTATTCCGGTAACTGATGAAATTACCGGCATTCCCGAACCCATTGCAGCAAGTATTTTTAATCTGGTTCCACCTGGTCCAAATATTGGAGCAATAAACAGGGTATTTTTCATAAATAATTGCTTAACTTTATTTATGTTATCAGGTTCTATATTCACTATATTAATATTTTTGTCAATCAAGTTGCCAAGTTTTTTTGCGTTCTGTCCAGCAATTACAATTTTTACATTTGGTAATTGTTCAATTAGCTGAGGAAATATTTTGTCAATTATGAATAGTGCCGCTTCGACATTTTGTAGCCAGAAAAAATTTCCTTGAAAAAATATCGTTGGTGACTCTAAGTCTTTTTCTCGTAATTTATCCGCGATCATTTCATCCCCTACACAGTTTGGAATAATTGAAGTTTTTAATAGTGGTTCTTCACTTTTAATTAATTTTTCATCTGATGAGGATACAACGACTACAGTGTTAGTTTTTTTCCAGTAAAATCTTTCCCAATATTTTAATTTAACAATATCAATATCAAAGTAAACAAGTAGTCTGAGATAAAAAGGAAGCGAATTAACAAAATGCTTATACACCTTATATTCGATTGTTTGTTCAACAAGAACAGTCGGTACTTTTGTTTCTGGAATATGAGGCATTACGTAAAAAGTTTCTGCGTGGATAACATCAAATTTTTCAAAGAGAAGTAATTCATTGATAATTGTTTTCGCTTCATCAGAATAGTTTCTGACAACGAGAAAAGGAGAAGATGAAAAAATAGTTTTAAAAATATTTTTAAACTGCCAGGGGGATGAAGGTCTTTTACATAAATATATTCTTTTACAATATTTTTTTAAATATAACTCATATTTTTTTTCCTCATTACTTTTATAAAGTGACACTAGAGTTATTTCATTATTTTGACTTAAATATTTTAGGAGATTATATGTTCTTATTTGACCACCTGAAGATGGAGGATAAGGAACGTACGGAGTGACCATCAAAATCTTCATAGTTATAGTTTGAATAGCGTGAATTTTTCATTTTCAAAAACTATTTCAAATTTAACCTTCATCGTTTTAATTTGACCATCACTTGATGTAATCAAATATTTATATCCTAATTTTTTTAATTCCATCGGATCTTTGAATATAGATGGGGCTCCTCTTCTATTGGATAAATAAAGTAAAGTTGTATCTCCGGTTCGATCTGTGACAATCAAATCTTTAGGGTCAGTTAAGCTATTAATTATATTAGCCTCCTGAACGAGCTCCTGTGAATATTGGTAATAGTCAACTACTTTAAAATAAGAAAAATAAAAAGAAAAGCTAAAAATAAAAAAAATAAATATAGAAACAAAAATATAATTAATAAAAATATTATTGTGTTCGTACATAAAATTAACACCAAGCCCTACCATCATTGCAAAAATAGGAAGTATTAAAGTTTGATAATATTCATGTTGAAGGTTTCCTCCTTGAAAAACAAATATATAGGCTAGAGAAGAGAACAGGAAGCTCAAAAGGAAATATTTTTTTTGTTTAGAAATTACACCCAATACAAAGAATAGTGTTAGATAACCACCTAAGATCAAATTATTGATCCTTTCAAAAAATATCCAGCGGAAAAAAGAGGGTCTAAATAAGATGCTTTTTAAACCTTGTGCAGTGTTCACAGAATTAAATAACCAGTCGGAATAGGGAATACCTTCTGGAAAATTTTTTATATACATCCTCCAATAGAAGAGCGGGGTCAGAATAATAATAAAGTACAAATAAAAACTGAATTTTTTTATTAAATTTAATTTATATTTTCTATAAAAAAGGGCAATAATCGGAAATGTATAGAATATTGCGGTTGGTTTGATTAGTAGGGCGCAGACAAAAAATATAGCTGATAATATATAAAAGAAAATTGATAAAATATTTTTTACTTTTGGTTGGATATTTAGATAGAAAAAGAATATTGCCAACATCGAAAAGGACAAAGCGGCTGTTTCAGGTAAAACTACGCGCGAGAAAAACACAAAAAAAGGAAAAACAGCATAGGTTAGTGAACCAAATATTGCTGACGTTCGACTACTTTCTTTAAGCAACAGAAAATAAATTATCGAAATAATTATCAGCGAAAAAATAATCGTTGTGAGTCGACCCCAAATTTCTAGAGAAAAAATTGGAAACGATTTATAAAGAAATGCAACAATGGCGTTGTATATTGGAAACTCCACCATCCGATATCCATTTAGATTATCAATTCCTGATTGGACATTAGAAAGATCATCATATATGGGATGAAATAAGTCTATTCCATTTTTTACAAAATTACGGGAAACGGCGGCAGTATCAGCCTGACGCCAAGAGTGTAGGTCAGCTAAAGGAATGTTGATTTTATAGAGGCGGAAGGTGAAGGCAACTATAAGAATAATCGAAAGAATAAGAAAATCAGGTTTTTTCATAAGTTGATCCATAGTATCCAATGAATAATCCTGCAAGCGTCCAGAAAGTATAGGCGACTTTTGATGCTTCAAAAGCATCGATGTAAGAGGCATTAATAAAAAGGGCAAAAAACCCAAAAATAAATCCATATCCTATCAATTTTTCTTCAAATCCCAGTTTTTTAACACTTGTCCAAATCATTTTCAAAATTAAAAACAAAATATTCAAGAAAGCAATTGTTCCCAATAAGCCAAGCTCTCCTAACCACCGGAAATAATCGCCGTCAGTGGCTTCAGTGAGTGATGACGGACCTGTCCCCAATAAAGGGCTTTTTTTAAAGGCATTAATCGCCCTTGGCCATTCAACCTGAAAACGAGTTGCCATAGAAATATCCGAGACAACTGTATTGACTGATCTTAAATTTGCTGATAAAGTCGCCATATATTTTTTTTCATCAAAAGAACTTAACTCACCCGAGATTGTGGCTTCTCTCGTTTTTTCTAGGACAATTTGGTTTCTGAACTTATCTAAATTATCACCTTTTGATTGATCTTTTAATTTGATATAAAAAGATCCGGCCGGTAGTTCTTTAGTAGTAATTGTTTGACCGATGTAAACCGCACCGGTTCTGTCATCAACCAAAATTCTTTTTACCTGAAAAGTTTTTAAAAATCTTTTGCTGGTCTCGCCGGTCATAAACACTAAACCAACTGTTACAATCAAAACAAAAATTAAGAATTTATATTTCCTTATAAATATTAAAAAAGCTACGGTAGCAACAGAATAGGCAATAAAGGAAGATCGTGATGAGGTGAAAAGAAGAATTAAAAGAGCACCAATAAACAGATAAATAAAAAAATGATTTTTTTTGGCAAAATAAAAAGAGAGAATAATAGGAATAGCCATGACAAGGTATATAGCCAAATCATAGTGTCCACCAAAGGTAGCGGAGATTCGCGCTTCGGGTGTCAGGTATAAAATATAGCCTTTAGCAAATTCAGGATTCATTGTTTGAACGGCTGGAAAATTTAAAAACTTTTGCCCGAGCCCGTACAGGATTACCAATAAAAGAGCAATAAAAAAATAAGAAATAATCTGAAAAAAATCCTTTTTAGTCTTAATTGTAGAGGAGGCTATAAAAAAGAGGATCATATATTCAATCCGTCTCAATGAGTGAAGCAGTCCTAAATGAGGAAACTCAATATTTTTTGAGACGTAAGAATTCCAAAAGAATGAAATAAATACGGCTGAGAAAAAAAAAGCAAAAGGCAAAATAAATTTTTTATTAAGGGAAACTTTTTTTCGCAAAAGTTGAATTAAAAAAATAAAAGCTAATATTGCCAAGTAAATATCGTCAAACCGGATCGCAACATAAGTGTAGTCAACCATTTTAAAAGGAAGCTTTGGCCACAGGGGAACAAAAAAAATAAATCCTATTAATAAGATTTTAACCAAATTTTCATCAAACTGCTTAAACCAGTTTAAAAGCTTCTTCATAAGTTTTTATTAAGTATTGATCACCTTTAATTTTACCAACTAAATAGGCAATAATTGCTTTAAATTTTAAAATAACACGAAGAATTAGTAAATGAAAAACGGGGTAATGCTTTTTATAGAAAAAAAGGAAACCTTTATAAACTTGAAGAATAGGAAAAGTTTTTCCACCGGATGAAGCAGAGCCAAGATGAATAATTTGAGAGTAAGGATAAAAAAATGTGTTAAGTCCTAATTTTTTTGCACGATATAAAAGGTCGACTTCTTCCATATACATAAAAATATTTTTATCAAAACCGCCTAATCGTTGATAGCGTCTTTTGGTAGTCATAATACAGGCGCCTGATATCCAGTCCACCTGAACTAATTTATCTGGAGAAGATCTGGTTAATCCCCAGTAGTCGCCTCTAAGAAGTAGAGTGGCAAAAACAACTGGGAGGGTAAAAAACCGGCCGGCCGACGGTTGGGGAGTAAGATCACGATTAAGCAGTTTCGCCCCTAAGAAATGGATCGGTTTTTCCTGAGCAACATAAAAATTATAAAGTTTTTCAATGGCGCGATTTAAAATAATTATGTCAGAGTTTAAAAGTAAAATATATTGTCCTTGAGCCATTTTTACTCCAAGATTATTTCCCCGGCCAAAACCAAGATTTTCATCGGTTTGTTTGTAAATTAAATAATTTTTACTATCTTGAGACATTGTTTCTAGAAGTTCCTGCGAGCCATCATGCGAATTATTATCAACAACAACAACTTCGTATTTAATTTTAGCTCCCGTGAGAGATCTATTGATGGACTCGAGACAATCCTGAGTAATTTTTTTCGTGTTATAGGAAACAATCACGATTGATAAGTCCACATTTTTCATGGTGTCAACAGCAGGATTCGAACCTGCGACGTCCCGCTTATGAAACGGGTGCTCTACCGCTGAGCTATGCTGACGTTTTTACTTTTAAATTATACTATAATGTTGATAGATATTAAAAATTAATCTATAAAATATGAAAAATCTTAGTCTAGATGATATTTTATTAAAGTTAAAGCAAGAAGTTTACGTTCAGGATTACTCAAAACAGAAAGTTATCGACGGAGTTAAGATAGTTGAAGTAAAAAAATTTATTGGTGAAGATGGGGTTTTTGAAGAATTAACGAGAATTGATGAGAATGGTGCTCTGCAAGAGTTTCCGGATTTTAAAGTGAGGCAGATTAATAGATCAAAAATTATTGCCGGTAGTATCAAGGCTTGGCATTTACACTATAAACAAGAAGATGTCTGGTATGTTCCACCGGAAGATCATATGGTTTTGGGAATGTGGGATTTGAGAAATGATTCTGACACAAAAGACGTCAAAATGAGAGTAGTTTTGGGTAATGGAAGTTCCAAATTGGTACTGGTGCCAAGAGGTGTTGCTCATGGCGTTGTCAACGTATCAAAAAAATCAGGAACAATCCTATATTTTGTCAATGAGCAGTTTAATTTCTCCGATCCTGATGAAAAAAGATTGAAATGGGACGCGGCCGGATCTGATTTTTGGGAAGTAAAGAAGGAATAAAATCAAAATATGGCAACAATTTATGACATCATAATTGCCGGTGGCGGAATCGCTGGGTTATATGCCGCAAGAGAATTGAGTAAGGCTAAGCTAAAGGTTTTATTAGTTGATCAAACCTCAACTCTTGGCTCAACTGCATGGACTCCCGCAATTACTTTAGAAAAATTTTCTCTTCCAAAAGAAGGAATTAACGCTCCTTTTAATGAGGTTATTTTTGGTACCCTAAAAAAGGAAAAAAAATGGGTTTCTAATCAAAATATTGGCTACGTTCTTGATTATAAACGTATGTCTACATTAGTTTTAGAAGAAGCAAAAATTAATGGTTGTATTGTGCTTACACAATCTACAGTTAACTCTTTAATAAAAAAGAACGAAGAAATAGTTGGTATCAATACCACAAAAGGAGATTTTTATGGAAAATATTTTATTGACGCAACTGGTTCTGCGGGTGTCCTTGTTTCAGAGATTGGTTTAAGAAAAAAAGTCCCTTGTCATCCGTCAGTTGGTATGGAGATTGAAATATATGATCCCGACCAACATTTGAAAAAATTTCAAAATGCGATATCAGTTTTTTTTGATAAAGATTTATTTGCATGTGGTTATGGTTGGGTATCTACAAATGGAAATAATAAATATAAAATTGGAATAGGAGAATCTGAAGTATCTTCTTTTAAAAAACATCCTAATTTAGAATTGAGATTAGAAGAATTTATTAAATTGCTATTAAATGATAAAAAAATTGAGATTTTAGAAAAGCACGGAGGTTCTATTTATGGCGGACACAATTTTAAAGTTAATAGTATTAGGCACAAAAATTTATTAGGAATTGGAGATACGATTGGATCGTTTAACCCTTTTTTAGGAGAAGGTATAAGGCATGCACTGTATAGTTCTGACATGGCCGTAGAGTCAATCCTCAAAAATATTCAAAAAGGCGAAGATTTAGATAGCTATGAAAAAAAATGGAAAAAGTACACGGATTTTCATTGGAAATTAACTTCTTTTATAAACATTGCATTGTATGAAAAAAACACTCAAATAACGCAGAATTTTTATAATGAATTAATCAAAATAATGGATTACTTAGATGTTGATGACATTATTCAAATAGGGCAAGAATACAAAATTGAAGTTTTATTGAAAAAATTTCCTCAAAATATGAATGTAATTTACGCTTTACTTAGAGCTCGTTTTTTTAATTTTGGCTAAGTATTAAGTATATGTATGTTCAATAAGATAATTAAGGATCTTCAAGAATCTTCAGACCCGGAAAGAGCCAAAAATCTTCAGTGGTTTTTCAAGACAGGGAAAGGTGAGTATGGAAAAGGCGATATCTTTTTAGGTATTACGGTTCCTATGCTTCGTTCGATCAGTAAAAAATATCAAAATCTGGATTTGGCTGAAATCCAAAAACTTATTGAAAATAAAATCCATGAATATAGGCTGTCTGCCCTTATGATATTGAGATTCAAATATGAAAAAACCCTTCGACTCCCAATTGAGAAAAGGGTCGCTCAGGGTAAAGAAATTGTAGTATTTTATTTGAAAAATACAAAAAAAATAAATAATTGGGATTTGGTAGATCTTTCCTGTCATTATATTTTAGGAAATTATTTGTTAGACAAAGACAGAGCGATCTTATATCAACTGGCAAAATCAAAAAATCTTTGGAAAAGAAGAATTGCCATTATTTCCACCTTTGAGTTTATTCGTAATCATCAATATATCGATACATTGGAAATATCAAAAATTCTTCTCAAAGACAAACATGACTTAATCCATAAAGCAGGCGGTTGGATGTTGCGAGAACTTGGGAAAAGAGATAAAAAAACAGAGATTGATTTTCTTAACAAACATTACAAATCAATGCCACGGACAATGCTCCGTTATGCGATTGAAAAATTTTCTGATCGAGAACGAAAAATTTATCTGGCAAAATAATTTTATTTTAAGGAAATTTCTCCCAAAGTCTTTTTGAATCCTTCCATGTCTTCGTTAAATAAAATAATCGAATACCTGACACTTTGTTTTGTTTCCTTATTATATCTAGACTCGGTTATTCTCAAATATTTACTTTTGTTTTTTGCTTCATAGGTATCGAAAAAAATTGTCTTATTCGGGCATTTTAGGATTTTGCTGTCGAGTTTTGGTTTAGGTTGTGTTTTGACATCCATTTAAATCACCTCCTTTTTTTAGAAACTCTTAACGAGTGTCTACGAGTTTAGAGTTTCTTAAATCCACCTAAATTCGCACCATGAGCCGTGTACGAATAGTACTGAAAAGGCGAACGGCAAGAATAGGTGGACATAATAAATCGATCCTGACTTAGGACACCCTTAATACTCCGTGCCTATTTTCCCCTCTTTTGGG
>CABIKN020000004.1 GCA_902200405.1 Candidatus Roizmanbacteria bacterium
CCAGAATTTCTCCTTCCTTAAGAGAAAAGGAAATATTATCAACGGCAGTAAACGAGCCAAATTTTTTAGTCAGGTTTTTTACTTCAAGAACAGCCATAAAGTCATTATATCACGGAGTCACAACCCTTTGCTCTAAGCCGGAGATTCGTTCTTCATGAACGTCTAGTTTATCGTTCGTTCTGTTATTTTGCTCTGTTAAAACAGTGTGCTCTGCTTCAAATTTATTATATTTTCCAATTAACCAGTCAAGCTTATCAAAAACCTTGTTTTTAAAATCTTTAAATTCTTTTTTGAAATCAGTTACTGGCTCTATTTCAAAATCAACATACTTTGTCATCCTGTCTATTCTTTTATTTAGCCTCAATTCAGACTCTTTTAGATCGTTTTTTGTAGCAAAAGTTTTTTCTAATTTTTTTACATCCGCATCAGTGATCATAGGGTTTTATTTAAACAAATTAATAATAATAAATCAATCATAAAATACTATAAAACTAGTGTCTACCGCTTACTCGTCCTGAGCGAAGTCGAAGGATAACCTACAAAGATACAGTTTTAGATTATTAGAACAACATAAAAATGGCGATAGATACCCTTATATACAATATGGTATATAATAGTGTTTATGATTAACATCATGAAGCGGGCGGCAACTGAGGCTGGGACTATCCTTCTAAATTACTATAAGAAGAACTTGACCTTAAACTATAAGTCATCTCACAAGGATTTTTATACTATAGCTGATGTTGAAAGCCAAAAATGTATTAAGGAAGTAATCACCAAGCTTTTGCTTAAGAAAGGTATAAAAGAATCAGAAATTGGGTTTATTGGTGAAGAAAAACTTCATGTTGACTCTAAACGCAAACATTTGTTCGTTATCGACCCACTTGACGGCACGGTAAACTTTGCTTTTGGGTTAGATTTTTTCAGTATTTCAATTGCTTATTTTTACAATGGTGTTTTAACTTCCGGTTTAGTCTATCAACCAACTAATAAAAACTATTATTATGCAACTTTAGGCAAAGGCGCCTTCAAAAATAATCAGCCCTTAAGAATGACCTATAAACCACTAAAAAGATCCTTATTCAGCGGTCTTATCAGTTCTAGGCCTGAGGTATATACAAAGCTCTTTAATATATACCAAAAGATCTATCCTCACGTGGCTGGATATCGAAATTTGAACTCCATGGCTATCGATAACTGCTTACTATCAGAAAACGTCTTTAATATCGTTATTAACGGTCACACCTTTATTTGGGACATATCCGCAGTTAAATTGATCCTCGAAGAATCTGGAGGTATTATGGTCGATTTTAATGGCTTGCCAATCAACTTTGACCTGAAAGACCCTAAGCTGGCATACGATGTTATCTCCTGCCATCCCGGCCTCAAAAACGAGATTATTGAGTACTTTAAGTAATAACTCATAAATCTTTACGTAAGCTACAATAAAAATACGAAAATTTGGCTCAATTAGACTTATATTAATAATCACCAAGATACAATAAATTAAGTATTCCAAACAGTTTGGTTTCTTGGTAATTGAATATTGTTTGTTTCCCTGCCTGCCGGCAGGCAGGTTGTAATTTGGTTATTGGTTATTTTAAGCTAAAACACTCCTCTCAACTCAAAAAGAATAGGGAAGTCCTACGTAATAATTAATTAATTAATACTTTTAGGTCTTTATAACAATGTAAACTATTGAATTTAATAGGGGAATAGCTTCCATAAAATCAAGTCAAGAGCCACCAACCAGAACAGGGAATAATTGGGGATTAATCAGCCATTAATTAACAATTGATTTAATAATAAAAAATTAATTATTGTCAATTTAGACTGTTATAACAATGAGCCACTTCTCTTCTTCCAGTCGTGAGTGACGTCGTAAAAGCTTCATTTTACGACGTTGTATATCTTCTTTTCTCCGACCATATACAACCATTAATACCGGAAGTTGGTTAAGTTGCATTTTTTTGTAAATACCTCCTAGAGAATAAAGATACGCGCTTCTCTCGAATTAATCTGTTTTAACATTTGTTCCACAGTCGCATTCTTCGCGATTATTATCACTTTATAAGCGATTCATACCTCTTCTCCCAACTATATTTACAACGCTTAATATTTAGCTTGTCTTATAGTCCCAAGCTATAATTTTTGAAGCTAAAATATCAGAAATAGGATCTAACTGCTTATAAATGTATAATATTTAGATTGTAATATTAGGCTAAATCATGGTTTTTGAGGCTGTTTTCTCCTCTAGAGACGTATGTATATACTTATAATTTAGGCTGTTATATCAATATATTTACATATTTTAGCCTTAATTTTTTTGATCTATCCACATATTGGAGATATACTATCCGGAGTATAATGACGGTCTATTACTCTATTATAGCCTCAGGTTTTTAGTCGTTTGACTTTATAAACTTTATAACTTTACAAACTTTATGAACTTAAAAAATATCTTATAGTATTTTACGTCCGTAGGTTTTAAATTACTATAGGTTATTTATTCACGTTCGTGAAAGTGCCGTTCCCCTCTCCCCTTTTCCCTACTTACTCTCCTACCAACTCAAAGACAACAAAGTAATAACCAATACGAAGAGCCAAACACTTACATACTCACGAATTGTTTCTTCAAATAATTTTTCATCAATGTGATGATGAATAATTCCAGCAACGCTGTAATAAGAAGCCGTCAAAAAAAGAGCGTAAACGGTAGTTCTAGACGGAATAAAGGATGCTATTAAAGCTATTTCTACCATTATTAATGTCGTGAATAAAGAATAGGTCAAAACGCTTTTTTCAAGATGACGATTAAGTCTTATAGACCAAAATAATTGAAGACTAAGTAAAAAAGTGCTTATCCCCGCCCCGATCATATTAACAATAAAATTGTATTTCAAGGAAAAAAGAACATTATAAAAAAGGAATGAAACAACGGCCTGGTAAAAAAAATTGATTGAGAAAGCGGCTCGATAGAGCTGAAGGTTCTTCTCTACCCCAACATTAAAAATATTTGCGCACAGCAAAACCGCATAGATCGATACTTCATAGATAAAAATAAATGGTAGACGTGTTAGCCAGCGAGCAGGAAAAAGAAAATAAAATAAGTAAAAAAATATTGTGATTACTTCAGGCATTAAAAAGAGCCCAAACCAGCCGATTCTTTTTATTCCTTCCAATAATGAAAAATAACTGAGTAAATAGGTGGCTATTAAAAAAACCGACACAAAAATAATAGCTTTGTCAAAATTAAATAGTGTAGAAAAAAGCATCAATAAGCCTAATATCAGAACAGAGATAACCAATCTAATTCGCTTATCTATCTTGATCGCTCTTTTGTCAAAAGCCTGTCTTAATGATTTAAAACTAAACATAATATAGTTAAACTAAATTAGTATAAACTCGCTGAACATCATCTAATCCTTCTAAGGCTTCAATAATATCTAAAGCTCTTTTTTCTTTGTCCGATTCAAGTGAGACCGGAGTTGTTGGTAAATAGTCGATCTCAGCTAGATCATATTTTATATTATTTAAATGGGCTTTTAATAAGCCAAAATGGTCAAAGGGGAAAAAAACAAAGAAATGACTTTCGTCTTCATTAATATCAAAAGCCTCTAGCTCTTCTCCGATCTTGAAAACCGCTTCTTCATTTACTTCCGATTTTTGGAAGCTGACAAATGCACATTTATTAAAAAGGTAGGAGACAGAACCTTGTGTACCTAATTTACCGGAATTTTTTTCCAAAAAATTTCTAATCTCCGCAGTAGTTCTGTTTGAATTATCAGTAGTTGATAAGATGAGCAAAAAGATTCCGTATGGACCAAAACCTTCGTAGATCACCTCTTTTAACAATATTTTGTTCGGTCCAAACCCCTTTTCGATTGCCCGTTTAATATTTTCCTTTGGCATATTAGCTGATTTAGCTTTATCCATAGCTAAACGAAGCTTGACGTTATTTTCTGGCTCAGTGATTCCCCCGCCCTCAATGACAGCAATTGTAATCTGATGAGACATTTTGGCAAAGACATTTGCTTTTATCTTGTCATTTGCTCCCTTTTTCCGTTTAATGTTAGCCCATTTTGAGTGTCCTGACATATTCCCCTTTATTATACTTGACAATTAGTAATTTTAAAATATACTAGGGTCTACACATATGAAAGATATTTCTAATCTTGAAAAACAAGCCATAAATAACGCAATGAATGGTCAATGGACAGAAGCCATCAAATTTAATGAAAGCATCGTTAAGATTGATAAGAAAAACATTGAAGCGTATCTCAGACTAGGCTTCGCAAATCTACAGATAAATAAAATAAAAAAGTCAAAACAATTTTATCTGCAAGCTCTTAAAATTCAACCAAATAACGGTTTTGTCAAAAAAAATCTAGATAAAATAAAAATTCTTGAATCGAAAAAATTGGTTTCTTCAAATACAACTCCGCTTGATCCCCTACTTTTTGTGGATATTCCAGGAAAAACGAAAACTGTCAGCTTAGTCAACTGTGGCCCAAAAAGTGTTCTCGCTAAATTAACGGTCGGGCAGAGAGTTTTTTTAATCAGCAAAAAAAGAAGAGTTGAAATCAGAACGACCGACAAAGAATATGTTGGCTGTCTCCCTGATGATCTTTCAAAGCGACTGGCAATATTTATAAAAAATGGTGGAATTTTTTCTGTTTATATTAAAGAGACATCTTTAAAAAATATCACCATTCTTATTAAGGAAGAAAAAAAAGGCGCAAAAATGATGAAATTCGTTGCCTTTCCTTCGGATCTAAACGTCAATCTATCTCGGATGGAAAGCTCATCTGGAGAAGAGATCAGTGATGATGATGCGGAAGAAATTAGCTTGCTCGATTTAGAAAAACTAGCTGAAAATTTGAATAACGAAGAAAAAGATTACCTGCCATTTGACCACGAAGAAAAAAATGAAGAATCGGAAGATTAACTCCTCTTTCCCCGGTAATGGACAATTTTATTTTTAAAAAAAATTATTTTTCCTCTTACTTTTTTGCCTTGTATTAAATGATTTATTTCCGAAGGAACATTAAAGTCTTTCATGGAACGAAGAGCGAAAATGAAAGCCAGGACTAATATTAGTAAAAATATTATGAACATAAGTAAAAATTCAAAAGGCAAAAGTCAAAAGTATTTTAAAAACTTTTTAATTTTGACTTTAACTTTTGACTTCTAACTTTTAGCTTTTGACTCACTTAATTTCCCATTCCTTCTCCAAATCCCCCAATTCCAAAATTATATCAGAAACACTTGTCTCCCCTATCCTAGTTTTACATTTGAAGAAATCAGCCAACCGCTCGAATGCTTTTGTTGTTGTTGTATTTTTATCAGCGATTAGCAGACAACCTCTTAAACTTACATCCTGATTTGATAGATCAACAACACGAATCCCCTCTCCCTCGATCATCTGGCCGATCAATTGGGCGGTTTTATAACTTTTTTTATAAACAATTTGGACATTGATATCAAAGTTCCTATAGATCCTCTGAAAGAAGCTTCCCTGGAATTTTTTGTAAAAAGAATTATAGTCAAACTCGCTATCATTTCCCTTTGTTTCAAAGGGGTCTAGATCTATTATTTGAAAACTTTCCTTATTATTAGTCGAAAAAATATAGAAAAGTATTAACTTATCAATAAAATTCGCGTTAGAGTTTCTTAAAAATATTTCTTTAAAAGTTGGGGCTTTTTTTAAATTTAAATTTTCATGGTAAACGATAATTTTTTTCTGATAAAAATATAGATCTACTAAGGACGAAGTAGTTGCCGAAAAAGTTTTTCCTATAATTTCCGGTTTTTTTTCCAGACTGGCCAGCTTACCAAGCGCTCCAACTTTATACTGTCCATAACCTCCCGGAACGATCACTTTAACTAAGTTAGAAAAGGATAATAGATAGTTAACGTTTTTTCGATCGAGCGAATAAAAGCGTGCCTCTTCTCCATAAAAAACCACATTTATCTTATCTCGACCTTTTAAGAATACCGAAGAAGTAACGGATTTAAACAAATAATAAAATAGACAAATCAGAAGAAAAATAAAAATAATAGGATTTGATATTTTATTACGATATGCCATGTTCTATTTTAAGCCTTCTTAGTTTATTTACAATATCGTCTTTTTCTAATTTATGCCAGTGATAAATTCTTTTTATAATTGATAATGAGGCTTCGAATTCCGGTTGAACCACTAAATTAGCGCCTATATCCTTCATTCTTATCTGATCAGACTGTCTATGAACCCGACTTATGATATAGATATCCCTATTAAGTTTCCTTGCATTTAAAACAATCGTTTCTTGCACTGATCTCTCTGGAACAGCTAAAATTATTATAGTTGCTAGATCAACTTGAGCATAATCAAGAATATCAATATCGGCCGGATCTCCATAGATGACATTAGCCCCTTGTTTTTTTGCCTTTTCCACTTGATAAAGATTGTAATCTATAGCCACATAAGGAATATTAGCCAACATCAGGGAGCGACCAATATAGCTTCCTATCCTGCCATAACCACAGATAACAACATGATTTTTAATCTCCAATGTATCAATCGGCGACTGATTGCTATCAATCCTATAGGCGATAAACTTTTCCAAAAAAGGTATATATTTTTTTATGAATCCTCTTATTGATCTATAAAAATTATCTTTATTATTAATAAATATTGGAGTAAGAATAAAAGTGATCAGAACCGAAGTAATGACAAATAGATATTTTTCCAATGAGATTACTTTACTCAGATATGCGGTTGACATCAAAATAAAAGCATCTTCGTCTATCTGGAATAGATACATTGATAGATTGAAACTTGTTTTTGAGTGAAATTTTAAAGATAAAAAAATTATTAAAACTATTAGGGTTTTGATTACTATCACTCCTATCGTGAATAGTAATATCGATGGCAAATACGGAATTACCAGACGTAACTCAATATGACTGCCAATATAGACAAAAAATATCACTCCAAGAAGATTACGGAGCGGTCTCACCTCAGAGAATATATGATAATGTTCTATTGTTTGCGCTAACAAAACCCCGGCTACCATCGCTCCAATCAAAGTCGGAATTTTAAGAACTATTGATAACCCAACGACAAAAAAAATAAAGACGACAATAAACAGATCAAATAATTCTCTTGAAATCCTGGCAATTTTATTAAAAATTATCGGTATGATTTTTTGCCCAATATAAAATAATCCTGCAATGATGACGGTTGCTTTGATTAGTCCCAATATTGTATCTTTGGTAATCTCCCATACTGAAATATCTTTACCGGTTATTGATGTAAATATCATTAAATATGGAATAAAGGCGATGTCTTGAAAAATTAGAATGCCCATCGCAATCTCACCGATAAATGAGGATTCCTCTCCCCTATCCTGGATTATTTTTGCAACAATTGTGGTTGATGAAGATGAAAGGGCTATTCCAATTAAAAACGATTCCAGCAAGGAAAATTTGAATAATAAGCTTAAAAAAAAGACAAATATCATTGATAAGAACAGCTGTAATAACCCCCCTATTATGATAAATTTTTTTAGAATGAAGATTCTACTTAGGTTTGTTTCCAACCCTAAAGTAAAAAGTAAAAATACTATACCAAAATAGGCAAAACTTGAGATAGCTTCACTAGTCGCCATCTCAGGAAATATATTTCCGATCACTAAGCCACCAACTATGTAGCCAATAAGAGGTGACAGTTTAGCCTTTTTTGCAACAATAGCTAAAACGAAAGGAATTGATAAGTATATAAAGAAATTTAATACTAAAGATAGTGAAATCTCACCCATAAATTGAGTATACTCATTTTCTTAACCGTTTTTCGCAGTCGATACAAAATGAAGCTTCCGGAATTAGTTTTAGTCTCGCTTCAAGAACAGGTTTTTTACATCTTTCGCAATAACCGTATTTATTTTTATTTATTTTTTTTAAAGCATTATCTATCTCTTCAACTCTTTTTTTCATGTCCTTAATTTCGGCCTCTATGGTATCGTGGCCGACTTGTTCGCGGACATCTGTGTCTACCGCAGCATTATCTGAAGCATGATCAGGATCGGCGAAGGGATCATTTTTTTTAAGGGATTCTATCTGATCAAGGTTATTTCTCCTTTCCACTTCTAATCTTTTTCTTTGCTCTAGCACGAATTGTTTTGAAAATTGTTTGTCCATAATTTTTTATAAAACTTAAAATTCCGTTCCTAAAATAATATACAAAGTGAAAACTAATTGTCAATAGAATTATTAACGAAATCAAAAAGTCTAAACTTTGACCCAAGAAGTATAAATGATTTTCTTTGATTTTGTCAAACAGAAAAATTGTTAACGCTAAAAACCAAAGAAAAAACTTCAAAAGAAAGCCCTTATAATACCGCTCTTTTCTTATCTCAAACAATATTTTGTATGCGATCACAACACCAATCGCAAACATCAAACCCTCATATAAACTAACCAGGTGTCTTGCACCGTCAAAACCAAAGTATTTCATCTTTAATAAAAAGTTTGTTTTTGTTCCAACCTCTGCACCAGAAAAAAAGGCACCGATCTTTCCAAAAACCATAACAACAAAAATTGGAGATATTAAATAATCGATCAGATCATTGAAATTTAATTTACGTGAGTTTGTAAATAAATATAAAACTAAAAAGCCTCCAAATATTGATCCATACAGAGATATGCCGGGATAACCATTTATAAGAACAAATTTTAATAGATCAAAACCGAAATCCTTAAAATTTAAAAATACGAAAACTAATCGTCCAAAAAAAAGAGAACCGAACATGGATAAAAATAACCCATCAAACACATCTTCTTCTTTAAAAGCAGTTAAGCGAATATTTTTCCAAAGCAAAAATATTGCCCAAAAAAATCCCAAAACTAAAAATACTCCGAAAGTATAGATTTTTATAAAACCTAGATTTAACAGTACTGGTAACATAGTTTTTAGTATAATTTATCATTAATGAAAAAACAAATACTTAAAGTTGGCTTTGACCTTGACGGGGTGCTTCTTTATAACCCGGCAAGGATTATCAGGCCAATAATGTCTTTTATCAAAAGATATATTTTGAAAAGAGACTTGGATAAATTTTATTATCCAAAAAATAAGATAGAAAAACTTATTTGGTGGTTTCTTCATAAATCAAGCCTTTGGCCGTCTCCCGGCATCAAGGAATTAATTATGTTGGTTAAAAAAAAGAAAATAAATGCCTATGTTGTTTCGGCTAGGTATGAGCTGTTAGAAAAAGATTTTACTCGTTGGATTAATGTCATTGATCCGGACAAAGTTTTTTCCGGTTGTTTCTATAACAATAGAAACGACCAGCCGCAACTTTTCAAAAAAAAGATGATCAAAAAACTGAATCTGGATATTTTTGTCGAGGATAACTGGGACATCGTTAATCATCTCAAAAAGAAAACAAAAGTGTTATGGATTTACAATATTCTCGATAGGAATATAATGTATGAATATAAATTTCCTTCATTAATGACTGTTATGGTATATCTAAAACAATTAACAATTAATAATTAGCAATGCGTATTCTTTTTTTTTCTCCATATTTTTATCCTTACATATCAGGTATAACCAGTTCGTCTAAAAGAATATTGGATTATCTAAAAAAAAATAATTATATTACCGTTTTGACTTTTCCTCATAATAATAAACTAAGGAAAAGTGAAAATATTAATAAACTAAATATTATCCGAATTCCATTCTTATTCAAGATTTCCAAAGGCTATATTTCTCCGCAATCAATTTTATACTTTATTAAAGAAACTGGAAAAACCGATTTGCTTATTCTCAACCAATCCAATTTTGAGGGACTTTTTTTGGCATTAATTGCAAAAATGTTTAATAAAAAAATTATCTCAATTTTTCACTGTCAGGTATTTTTAAGTGGAAATATATTTGTCAAAATAATTAATTGGTTTTTAAACTTGTCAATGAAAATCCAACTCCATCTGTCAGATAAAATTGTAGTCTATACTAAAGACTACATTAACTCTCTCCCCTATTTTAAAAAGTTAGTAAACAAAACACTTGAAATTTTACCACCAATTGAAAAATCTGTTATTGACAAAAAATATTTAAATAAATTATTAAAATTAAAAAAGAATAATAATTGGATAGGATTTGCCGGACGAATTTCTGTTGAAAAGGGAATTGAATACCTTGTACAATCGATTAATCGATTGTACATCAGTAATAAAAACATTGTCCTTGTTTTCGCCGGTCCATACGGAAAAGATGTTGTAGGTGAGAATATTTATTACAATAAAATTGTCATATTATTAAAAGAATATAAAATAAATCATATATTTTTAGGAAATTTAACTGCTGAACAATTAAGCGTTTTTTATAAGTTAATAGATGTTCTAGTCTTGCCATCAATTAACCAAACCGAAGCCTTTGGTATGGTTCAAGCAGAGGCGATGATTGCCGGAACACCAGTAATCGCTTCCAATTTACCCGGCGTCAGGATACCTATTAGATTGACAAAAATGGGAATAATTGTTGAACCAAGAAACTCTGATCAAATTAGTAAAGCTATTGAAGAAATTTTAGGAAACAAAAATAAATATTCTAACCATGACTTAGTCGAAAAAACTAAAAAAATCTTTGATATAAATAAAGTTTATAAGTTTTACGATAAACTTCTCACTTTAATTAATTAAAGTATTATTTATGAAATCAATTAATTACTATATAAAAAAATATTTGGAAAACCGGCCGATGTTTATGGCGATTATCCGCGGCCAGGAGGCAATGTTATTTCAAAAATATAATAAACTCGTTAAGGGCAAGGTTCTTGATTTTGGTTGCGGAGAAGGTTTTTTTGCCGAACTTGTGTTTGGAAAAAAAAGGATTAATGTTGGTTTAGATTTATTTAATAATAAGAGAGTTGAAGAAGCAAAAAAAGACAATATTTATAAAAAAATCTCTCTTTATGACGGAAACACGATCCCCTATCCTGATAATAATTTTAATACCGTTATTTCAAATTGTGTCTTAGAACACATTCCAAATATCGATCAAGCATTGAAAGAAATTTTCCGTGTTTTAAAACCGGGCGGGTTTTTTCTAACTTCGGTAATGACAGATCAATGGGAAAACAATCTTTTCGGATCAAAAATATTCGGTAAAAAATATATTAATTATATGCGAAAAACCCAAGTACATTTTAATTTATTTTCTAATAAAAAATGGCAGACTTATTTTAAAAAGGCCCGTTTTAAAATTCAGTCAACCGACGGTTATCTCTATAAAAAAAGCGCTTTCTACCTTGATATTTTCCACTATCTATCAATCGATTCGTTAATTAGTTACAAACTTTTTAATAAGTGGGTTTTGTTTTCCATTCCGTTGTTAAACAAAATAAAAACTCAATTTATTAAGAAGATTATTATTGACGAAGATAATCCAGATAAGGCCTCGGGTTTATTTTTTGTGTTAAAGAAATGATATTTCAGTCTGGATCCCCGTCTTCACGGGGATGACAAAACAGGAACTATTTACTTGCAGTGATTATGTAGCGAAACGCAAATAATTTAAGTACTAGGAAGTTTCCCAAAAAAATATTTATTTTTCTTAGGAAATTAATTCTATTAAAAAGCATTGGTGGAAATAAAAATAGTCCAATAATTTTTATATTTTTAAAGTCGGCAATTTTTAATTGTTTTACTAAATTAAAATAATTTATTTGGACAATCCCTTTCTCGATTTTCCAGTCTAAAAATAAACTGATAAATAAAGACCAACCAATATTTAAAATGTTTGGTTCTGAAAAAATTAGATAACCGTCTTTTATTAGCGATTGATAAAAAAGTGGGAAATAGTTTTTTAAATCAACATGATGAAGAATATCTGTACCGCAAATAACATTTGAATTCTGAGGTAGAGATAATCTTATTTTCAATTTATTTTGTTTTTTAATTTTAACGGCATTGTGTTGTAAATTTAACAAAGATTTACTACTGATATCAATTGAAGTAACTGTAAAGCCATTTTTTAGTAACGGAATCGTCAGCCGACCCGTACCTGAACCAAAATCAACTACTTTACGTTTGTTTGAATTTATTTTAATTAAAGTTATTATTTGATTTAATTCATCTTGAACATGAGGAGGCGGTTGAAATAATTTATCAGAAAGATATTGATTTTTTTCAGAATTAAAATGTTCTACTTGAATGTCTTTCATTTTTATAAATTAAAACTTGAGGATGATCGTAAACGGTAAAACCCTCATCGGACCAAGAATCATTAATTTCAAATAATTTCCAATTTTTAATTTTTAATTTCGGGAAAGAATTAAATTCTTTTATTTTTTTGTACTGTAAATTATTGCTCAAAAGAAGTTTATAAAATTGAGTCATCTTAGGATATTTTTCCGGAACTGTCATTATGCTCCCCCACCCCCGATTAGAAGACAAAACATAATAGTCCGCTCTCATCAATAAGTCATTCATTTTTTGCCACTTTTCAGGTGTATCTGGTTCAAAGACCGGCAATTGGTCGGAAGTAAACTGTTTTCCGTAATTATTCACAACACCCATCGGCAATGAATCATCCCAAGATTCACCTAAAACCATACTGTTATTGGGCAAATTTTTATAGATCCATTCAGAGGCTTCGACCCGGGAATTTTTATTTAAATAAATTGACGAAAACATAAGGGGCCATATTAGTAATATTAAAATCGAAATAAATATAAAAAAATAACTATATGTTTTTGAATACACCAAGTATTTTCCCTTTAATTTAATTTTAAAGTTGATTAGATAATTAATTCCAATTGACGCAAAAATCGCCAAAAACGGATAAATGATAATAAAGTATCTTAATGTTGGAGTCACTTGAATACTTTGATAGGCAAAAAAACTTAAAGACCAAAACAACATTGCAAATATCGGGATGGATTCCCGCTTCCTCAGGAATGACAGTAATACTCTGAGTATTCCTGTTATTAATAAAATCACATATGGAATACCTAACCCAAACACAATATTATTAACCAAACTGTGTTGGGTTGTATTTTTGTTCAGCCACTGGACCATCGGCGGAAACCAATTACTCATATTCTTAACTGTCATATTCTGTAACGATTTAATATTTTCAATAAATAATTTGCTTATAGTGGGATTAAAAATATTTGAATTTTGAAATAAATACGGATCGGCAAGACGAAGAGTGAAATATGATATCCCTAAGTAAATAAATATCATTAACAAATATTTACCTATTCGTGACGGTCGTTGTAAATAGGCCAGGCTAATAATAAATAGATTTAGAGGAAGAATAAATAGGGCGGTTATTTTGCTGGCCAACGCTAATCCAAAAAAAACAGCGGAAAAAATATTTTTTTTACGCAACGCAAAATAGAAAGATCCAAACATAAAAAAATTTAAAAAAGTATCAACGGCAAAGAAATGGGAAAGTTGAATCGGGAGTACGGCAATCGCGTAAAAAAATCCCGCCCAGTATTTTATTGATGATTTTAATTTTAGTTTTTTCTCTAACAAACCAACTGTTTTTATAATAAAAAAAATAATTAACAAATCAAAAAAAGCTGATAGTTGCCGGCCTAAAATAGTGAAGTCGTTATAGTTATCAAGATTGTAAACAACCGCTAAATACTTTGTTAGTATTAAGGGAAATCGTCCATAAACAAAAAAATTGTAACCAATATTTGTTGGGTTCATCAATGAAGTTTTTTGATCAAAATATTGATTGATATTTGTTGGTAACTTCATAGCATTACCTACCATCGTCAGGAATCTTTCGTCAGGATGAAGATGAAGGTTCTGGTCCCAATTCAAACTGTTAAATCGAAAAAAAAACGCCAGCAAAATTATGGCTAACGTCATTAATATTTTTTTCATTTAAATAATGTAATTAAATACTGGATCCCCTTCTTCAAGGGGATGACAAACCGTCATTCCCGCGAAGGCGGGAATCCAGACTAAATATTCCTTTTATCCTTTAAATATTTTCTTAAAAGGATTTAAAGATTTTATAAAAGCGTATTTTTCATTATCAATATAGAAACGAAAAATATCCCGTGTTGTTATAATTCCTAAAGGCCGTCTTTCTGTATCAGCGATAATAACGCTACCTATTTTTTTATTAATAATCAGATTGATCGCCTCAATCAAATGTTTTTCTTTTGATAGGGTCAGGACGTAGTTTTTGGCAAAGTTTTTTACACGGTAGTTATAAAAATTGATGTTTTCTTTACCTCTCTCTCCATGATGACTTGAATATTTTGGACTAATCATTAGATTAATCAAGTCATAATAACTCAAAACTCCTTTAAGTTTTTTATCATGGTTAATAACGATTAATTTAGATATTTTTTTAGTTTTAAAAAGATGAATTGCCTGAGTAATTGTGTCGTCCTCAAAAACCGTGATTAAACCCTGCCACCTTTTTTTGATTATTTCTTCAATTTTAACCTTAAAAATTGGTAAATCCTTGAAATATGACAAAATTCTTCTAGCAGAAATTATTCCCAAAAAAATTTCTTTTTCATCAAAAACAGGTAAATAATGAATTTTCGACTGGATAAACAACTCACAAACCTTGGTTAACGGATAGTTAAGATGGACCCTGGATGTGTGGGTCAAACAGTGCTGAACCTTAGTATTTGCGGGGAACGAAGATTTTATCATTGTGAAATAAGGGCTGACAATACCTAAATATTTATCTTCGTCATTAAAAACGAAAGCTGCGTCGTGTGAAGTTGATAACTTGCTTAGAACTTTTGAAAGATGGTCTTCTGGAGAAACTTTTATGATATCGTTCTCTTTTAAAATATTCAAAAGACGCATAAGTTAGTTATATCACAAAAATTCCATCTTTATATATGATTCTTTTTGTACCGTCTTTCATGATCGCCTCAACGGTCTTCGGATTTGTATTAATAATATCGCAGTGTTCTACCGATTCATTAAAACCTAAATTCTCCCAATCCGATCCCTTCATTTTTTTAACATCTCCCATATAGCAATCATGATAAGATGTGCCAACTGCCAAGTGACTGTTTCCAAATTCCCCGCCAAAATTTTCATCGTAAAGAGTGTTTGCCATAAACTTAGAAATCTTAGAAAATCTTTTATCAGTCAAAGAAAATTCTCCAATCTTGTTGGCATTTTTCTGCTTAATCATCTCTTGTAATAATTTTTCATTTTTATCAGCCGTTGCTTTGATAACAATTCCGTCTTTAAATTCTAGTTGAATATTTTTAATAATATTTCCATAACGATAGAGAGGAAAGTTAAAAAATATTTTTCCGTTGACACCTCTCCAATCAGGGGAAGTAAAGATTTCAAATGAGGGAATATTGGCTCCTCCTCCGCCCTGAAAACGACGTTTCTCTCCAAGTTTGATATATAAATCCGTTTTCTCAGAAATCATATGATAAGTGTCGACTGGCAAATCATTTAATTTTTTCTTTAATTCATTAATATCTCTAAATGTTTTTTCCCATTTCTTAATTGGATTTTCTTCTCCCAAATAACAGGCATTAATTATTTCTTGCCAAAAATCTTTTATTGACAATCCTGACTCTCTTGCCATTCCTTCTGTTCCATAAAGACAGAGAGTCCAGGTTAACTTTCCTTTATCTTCTTTTTCGAAAAGCCATCGACGTAACATTTGTTTTTCACTATTGGCAGTGATGATTTTCTTCGGATTAATATTTTTAAGTAAGAACGGATCGGTTGGGGCGATTAAATAAATTCTGTGATCGATGGTATTAACTAATGATTTTGTATATTCTTTAGGAAAAAATTTTAACTGGTCATCAGAAGCATTTTCAAACATCGTCTTTTGAAAACTCTCTTCAATCCCTTTAACCATTGGGTAAGCGCCTTTTTCCAAAATTCTTTTGTATACGGCAAGGGCGAGCGGCAAAGCTTCTGAATCGTACTGAAGATAAACAACTTCGCCTTTCTTAACCCCTTTCCCCTTTCCAAGGGCAAAATCAATCATAACTTTGGCATAGTTTTCCAGGATTTTTTTAGAAGGTCTGTACATAAAAAATAAATTATACTATTCTTTTGGCAGAAAATGACGTAATATATGGCCGGCATCAGCGACTGCGCGATTACCTATCAAATAGTAGTTTGGACTAAGCTCCGAGGCAACACCGACGCTATAGAAGACCGATTCTATTCCCATTTCTGTCAAGGCTTTTTTCATAAGCAAAACTCCTGCTTGAGTCAGGCTGACCGAACGATGAAAGATCTTACTTGGTTTTACTCCGAGCTTTTTGGTGGCCAAAATAAAGGCGGCCGCCGAAGCACCCGAGGCCGGATTGACAAAATCACTAATTAAAATTTCTTTGTTATTAATTTGTTTTAATTGTTCTTTGTTTCGCCATAAAACTGTTACCGATAAATTCGTCGTCGGCTCACCTTTTAGATGAGTTCTTTTGGTCACCACACGAATTTCATTTTTAAGTTTAGCGTTTTTACTTTTCCCTAATGCCAATCTAGTCGTCACGAGTCCGGCTCGCTCGAGGCTAATTGCAGGTAGTCCGTGATCTTCAATCTTAAACTGCTTTTCATGTTTTGTCAGAAGCTGATAACCTTCTTTTGCAAGAGTAAAATATTCGTTAGCAATTCCCGTATCGTGATAAAAGACGGAGTTATAAACAATTTTCTGAGCGATTACGTTAACTTTATCCATTAAGTACTTGGCATTATCATAATAATTTTCCAGAATAAATATCTTGTTTTTTTCCAAGTCCTTTAACTTCCATGGACCATACTGACCATGATATTTACCGATGATGCCTTTATAGATATCTTTGAATCTGACAAGATAATCAACTTCATGGTCGCCGAAAAAATTATCAGGATCCAACAGGAGCGGAGTGACGTCAATTTTATGACCGTCTTTGGCAGATTCAATAATAACTTTTTCAAAAATCATAAAAATTTATTAATATCATTTCTCAATTTCATCGCTTCTTCTCTTGGATTTTCGGCAAAAATGATTCCTCGGGAAGAATTTATCATTAGTCCTTGTTTTTTGGAATTTAATCCTGCTTTGAGAGTGGCTTCTAAATCGCCTCCTTGAGCGCCAATCCCGGGAACAAGCAAAGTCATATCCCCGACTATTTTTCTTACTTCTTTGAGTTCATCAGGATAGGTAGCCCCAATTACTAACATACAGTTTTTGTTTTTATTCCATCTATTTGCCACTTGGTAAGCAACATATTGATATAATTTATTAATATTTTTTGTTTTTAATTCTGAATTCTGAATTCTGAATTCTAAATCTTGAAACTCTCCCGCTCCCGGGTTCGAAGTTCTACATAATATAATTATTCCTTTATCTTTGCAGTCTAAAAATGGTCTTATAGCCTCTTCTCCTAAGTAGGGATGAATGGTAACGGCGTCTGCCCCAAGGTATGTAAAAATAAATTGAACGTATCCTTTGTTTGTGTTGCCAATATCCGCCCGCTTAGCATCAATGATGATTGGAATTTCCGGATATTTTTGCACCAGATAATCACAAGTGTCTTTTAATGCTTTTATTCCTTCATGTCCTATAGACTCATAGAAGGCCGTGTTCAACTTGTAAGAACAAACAAGGTCGGCTGTGGCTTCAATGATGGTCTTATTGAACGAAAGCTGCTTTGCCTCGCCGAAGTCTTGACGAAGGCGGGTCACATCACTATCTAGTCCAACACAAACCAACGACTTATTTTTCTTAATAATTTTATCCAGCTTTTCTTGAAAGGTCATATTTTGTAATTATAGATTATGATTTATGAAAAACATAATAAGTATTTTTTCCTTTTTCTATTATAGTTAGTATTTTTTTACTAACAAGTACATTCAATCGCCTTTGACAGGTTCTCGTTGGTATTTGTAAAACGTCAAGTGTTTCTTTCAAATCAATTTGACCAAATTGCTTGACATAGTCTAATATTTGAATTTCATCATCACTTAACTTTAAAATTCCAGTTTTACGACTTAAGTTGAGGATATCTACCTTTCTCTCTAATTCCTTTGTTTCTCGATAAAATCCCTCTACAAAATACATCAACCAGTCAGTTATGTCCGCCCTACTCTGGTCTTTGTACGTCTTAGCGTGGCTTATAGCACCATAATAAGCGCTTAAATTCTGCCAATAATATGAATCTAGAACTAGACATCCGCGAAAATCATAGTTAATCAAATTTAAGAACATTTTTACTAATAGTCGTGTCGTACGCCCATTTCCGTCACTAAAAGGATGAATTGATACAAATTCATAATGAAGAATGCCAGCAATTAATACGGGATGAAGATTGTTTTTATTATCTTCAAGCCAAGCTAATAATTCCTCAATTAATTTTTTTACTTTTGAACTTTTCGGGCCCGTATAATTAGTGTTGCCTCGGCCATCAACAATATATATATTGCCCGGTCTGACATGTCCTGTTTTATCTTCGGAGAGAAGATTATCAGCTACTAAACTATGAAGCTTCATAGTGTCTTTAAAGAATATCTTCGATTTTTTTTTATTTCTTTTTTCGATCCAATCCCAAGCTTTTTTATAATTTACAACCTCAATTACCTTTTTTTCCCAGGAATTCATTTTTCCTGCAAGGGCTGATTCAACTTGTTTTTTGTTTAACGGATTACCTTCGATGCTAGTTGAACTATTTACTGATTCAACAGCCGCCCTATAACGTAAGATAATTTCTTGCTCTGGTAGAATACGAGAGAGTTCAAATTTCTTTTTCATGGCTTCAATTTTGGCAATCCAGTTGTTTATTTTTGGCGTAATATTAAAGTTAGGTTTGTACATGTTATTATTGTATCACATTCGCGCCACATTCGCGCCACTATTCACGACAAAATTGAAGATTATAAATAAGAAGCGATTTTTTTGGATTTAAAATAATCTTTGGCTTGATTTAGTTGATCTGGGGAAATTTTTTTGGTTTCAAAAAGGTGGATAAATATATCTAACTTCTTTTAATTGCAACATTTGTTTTTCCCTTGCTAAAATGAACGTTCCACCCATTTTCTCGTAATAGATTAGTCTTCCAGTCAGTATTTTCATCATAAGTTGTCCCATGTCCCCTAAAGGTATCATATCTTAATATCGCCCCGGGCTTTGCCACCCTATTAAGAGTGGTAATCATTTTTAAACTGGGTTTATAATCATTTTCATAAATCCCATGAGTTAGAGCCCCATTACAGGAAAGAAATGTGTCAACGCTTTGATCTGGAATTGTTAATAGGGTTTTCCAGCTATCGTTTGTGAGTTGTACTCCCGTTTTTTTCATATTGATTGTTTTTGTTTTATCGTAACCAGAATCTATACCTATAAAAATAGTATTAGAATAATCTTTAGAAAATTTTAATAAAGCGATTGCTTGTCCACTACCTAATTCTAATACAGTTTTCCCAGACGCAAATGCCCCATCAATTCCTCCTGCTATTATTTGAGAAGCATCAGATCTTTGTCTTACCTCAAATATACCCTTAGATAAATTAACATTTTCCCTTATAAATTGATCGCTAAATAACTCTTCTTTGTACATATTTGCACTTCTACCTGTCCTATAATCACCTTCAAGTCTCCATGGTGATGTATAGGTTATTGTTTCGTGTGGTCCGGTAGGTATAACAACTGTTTCACCTGCTTTAAGCTCTCTAGATGTTTTGAGATATTTGCTTACAGGATCACCAAGAAACAATGTTTGAAGTATATCCATATATTTTTCAAATAACTTTCAAAAGGGCTTGTTATTTCGCTCCCTTTGCCTCTAAATATTTTTTTCCATGACCAACATTGGTGTTGATTGAAACATTTTCTTTACATAAAGGACAATCGACTTCGTCAAAGGCTGAAGCTTTAATCACTCCCAAGGCGCTAAATGGTCCGCCAACTACCTCGGAAGTGACTTTTTCCGGATCACGGTTGACCATGACGCAGACAGCGACGACGTTGCCACCGGCTGCTTTCACAGTGTCAACTACTTTGCGGACCGACCCACCGGTCGTTGTTAAGTCTTCAATCACTAAAACATTTTTCCCTTTAACTAATTTGTCATAACCCCGGGTAAAGATCATTTGTTTGTCCGGTGTTTTTTCGGTGTAAACTCCCAAGATCTCTTTACCTTTTAATTTTGATAGATGATAAGCAACCCATTGTGAAAGAATTATTCCACCTAAAGCTGGAGCGGCAACAACGTCAATATTAACATCTTTAAATTTTTCCGCAAACAATTCCCCTATTCTTGAAGTTTCTGCCGTGTGAGGGTAGACCGCATCTTTATTAACATAAACACTTCCGTGTTTTCCGGAAGTATAAACAAAATGAGAATCGGTGATAACAGCACCGACCGTTTTCAAGATATTAACAACATTATCCATAGAAAAATAAATTAAATTTTTAATAAATTATCAAGTTCTGTTTTTGTCAATAATTTTTTTTCCAAAATAATTTCTCTCATGGTTTTTCCTGTGGCGATGGATTCTTTGACCACCTTAGAAACTACATCATAACCTAGTCTTGGTGTCAGTAAAGTTGAATAGGCAGTTGATTTTTCCAGATGTTCCAAGCATCTTTCTCGATTGACAACGATATTTTTGATACCGCGATCGGCAAATAATCGAAGCGCAGTTTCAACTATTTTTAAAATAATAATTAGTGAATCGGCAATTATTGGAAGCATTACCCCAAGTTCCAACTGACTGGCTTCGGCGGCTTGATGAATGCTCAGATTTTTTCCGGAAACCAAATAATAAGTCTGATTCATGGTTTCGGCTACAATCGGATTGACTTTTCCCGGCATGATTGACGAGCCAGGTTGAAGTTCTTTAAAAGAGATCTCCCCTATCCCTCCTTTTGGACCACTTGCCATAAAACGAAGATCGAGAGAAATTTTAGAAATATCAAGACATAAAATATTAACTCCAGAACTTAAAAAACAAAAATCGGTATCGCTACTAGTCCCTGACATTAAATTTTCAAGTGGCTTTAGATTTTTTATTCCACTTATTTTTTGTAGTTCTAAATAAACATTATCAATATATTTTTGTGGTGCATTAATTTTATTCCCAATCGCAGTCCCGCCCATATTAAGTTCATAAAAATAATTTAAGGCATTTTCAATTCTTTTTTTATCTCTTTTTAAAATATCACGGTATGAACCAAACTCAGCACCCAATGTTGTTGGTACAGCATCCTGAATATGAGTTCGAGCTAACTTTCTGACGTCACGATATTCTTTAGATTTTTCGTCAAAAACAGAAATTAAATAATCAAGACTTTTCAATAATTTTGTTGTTAACTTTATTGAGGTAATTTTGAGGGCTGATGGGTTAACATCGTTAGTCGACTGACTAGCGTTAACGTGATCGTTAGGATGAGCGCCGGCCAAAGTACCGATCACTTCATTAACGTTCATGTTAACCGAAGTCCCTGCTCCTCCGTGATGGGCTGAGACGACAAACTGGTCATCATATTTTCCTTTTAATATTTCATCACATGCCAAAACAATTTTATCTGATAGTTTTTTCTCCAGTTTTCCGGCTTTATAATTAGCAACGGCCGCCGCTTTTTTTATCATCACCATCGCATAAACAAATTCCAACATCACCCTATGATAATCAAAAGGAAAATTTTCCAGCGACGCTTTAGTTTGTGGACCGTAAAGAATATTTTTTTTCATAAAGATTTTTTAATTTCTTGAGCTAAATATGGATTCCACATTGAACCAGTCGCACTCATTACTGCGTCGGCTCCAGCTTTTATATACTTTTTATAATCACTTGCGTTCATTACTCCACCGACTCCGATAATTTTGTAATTAAATTTATTTTTTTTGCGAATATCTGACAATCGTTGAACCATGTTCAAACCAGCCCATCGGATAACGGTTCCGCAAACTCCTGATTTTAATCTCATTGGGCTACCGGGTAAAGCCTGGTTACCCTTTTGATCAACAACTGGAGCCGCAATGGTATTAATTGCAGAAACAGCATCTGCATATTTATTAATAATTTCGACAAATTTCTTTAATTCTCCATCTTTTTCAAAATATCCGGTCTTAACAATCAAAGGAGTTTTGCCAATTACTTTTCTAATTGCTCTTAAGGCTTTTTCTGTCACTGATAGGTTGTAACATACCAACCCTTCATTACCAATATTTGGGCAAGATAGATTTACTTCTAATATTTTTGCCCCTGTTTGAAGAGCATATTTGGCTGACAAAGCAAAGTCATCAACGAATTCTTTTTCTGTTTGATTTTTTTTGACTGTACCCATAAAACTCAAAATCATCACTTGGCCTTTTTTTACAGAAGAAATTGCCTTTTTAACATCATTTTGCCAATCTTTTGGAGATTTGGATGGAACACCAAACGAGTTAGTGATCGAAAGTGGCTCATTATATTTTGTGCTCGTTGTAATTGGTTTTTGTGCTCTTTTTAGAGTCAGATTACCTTTTAAATTAACCTTAAGAACGTTGGGAAAAGGATGACAAGGAAAAACGTCGCTTCTGACGGTTTTGTAGACAACTAAATCAAAGCCTTTTTCTAATGCACCTTTAACGAATTTGCTGTTCAAAACCGGTCCGGCTGGAATGCCAAAAGGAAGATAAACTTTTTGCCCCAAAAATTCGTATTGTGGCTCTCCTTTACTTTTATAAATTTTTTTATCAGCAAAAGCTCCATAGGGACCTTTTTCAAAATTTTCTTTATAAGTTTTCTTCGGATCGTAATATGGAGTGTGTAACATAAAAATAAAAATTTATAATGGTTCTATTACCTCTCCAAATCCAGGCTTAACTAATAATTTACCATTTTCAAAAACCTTTTTTCCTCGAATATAAACTTTCTTGACTCTGCCTTTTACTTTCCATCCTGCAAACGGTGACCAACCGCACTTTGTAAATAATTTTTTATTATCAATAATATACTCTTCTTTTTCGTCTATTTCTACATATGTATTTTTATCAGTTTTAATATTGAATATTTTTCTTGGATTTTCAAAACATAGTTCGATTAATCGATTGATCGATAACTTTTTTTCAGAAATAGCAGTTAATAAAAGTGGTAAAGTTGTTTCCAGTCCTGGGACTCCGAATGGGATTTTTCCAGAATTCTTTTCTTCAATTGTGTGAGGTGCGTGATCTGATTCAATAACATCAACATAATTCAAATTTTTCCATAGAAATTCTTTGTAATTTTTTTCAATTTCCGGTTTCATCAATCCAAAAGAACCAAGCTCATCTGCGTCTTTTCTTGTAAGAAACAAATGGTGCGGAGTTACCCCACAGGTAATCGGCAATAGCTGTTTTTTTGCCTTAATGATAGATTTCAATTCGTAAATAGTTGATACATGACAGATATGAGCTCTTTTCCCTGTTTTTGACACTTGTTTGATTACTTTTTCAATAATGTCTGTTTCTGCGTGGACCAAAATTGGTTTATCACTTTTCCAAGCAGAAAATATTTTTGATAATTTATTTTCATCAATTAAAAAATTACCAGTGGTTTTGTTAAGATATAATTTTAATCCAAAAACATAAGGTTCTATTTCCATCAACTCTTTTAAATTATCTCCCAAACTTCCGGCATAAAAACCAATATCACAAACTGCCTTTTTCTTAGCAATATCTATTTTTTCTTTTAGTCTTTCCAAGCTAATAATAGGAACTTTATTATTGGGCATGTCCAAAATTGTCGTAAATCCCCCAGCAAGTGCAGCTGTAGTACCGGTAAAAAAATCTTCTTTTTCCGTCTGCCCCGGATCACGAAGATGGACGTGAATATCGATCAAGCCTGGCAATTTAATCATAAATACTCATCCCAACTCTTAATTTTCAAGTCGGAAATTTTATACCGATCAAGCGCGTTGACAAAAAAACGGGCGGAATTTAAATCGGTGAACAAGGGAATGTTATTATCAATGGCCGCCCTTCTGATCAAATATCCATCGGTGATCACCCTCTTAAACGAACTGTCATTATTATAATCTTCGCTCAAATTAATGACTAGTGAAACCTTATGCTTTTCAATGAGATCAATAACGGTCGGCCTGGCTTTTTCAAAAAGTTTATAAGCTAATTTTGTTCTGACGCCTTTGGTTTTGAGAAAAAGACGTGTATTTTTGGTTGCATAAAGTTTAAAACCTAAATTTTTTAAACGCCAGATTGATTCAGCAAATTTAAGTTTAAAATCTGCTCCTCCAATCGATATTAATGCGCTTTTATTTTTCAAGGACAATCCCGTTGAAAGCAAAGATTTCAAATAAGCCTCCTCAGCCGTCTCGCCAAAGCAGGCTACTTCTCCAGTCGAACCCATTTCAACGCCTAAAGCCGGGTCGGCGCCTTCCATCCTTGCAAATGAAAATTGAGGAGCTTTGACGGCCACATAGTTGGGATATTTAATTTTATATGTCTTAGCTTTTCCAAAAAAACTATCAACAATCACCTCGGCAAAATTGACTCCTGTCACTTTAGAAATAAACGGGAATGTCCGCGACGCCCGTAAATTCATCTCGATCACATAAACTTCGTTGTCTTTAACCATAAATTGAATATTGAAAGGGCCTGTAATATTTAAAGACCTAGATAGTTGATTAGCAATCTCAATCATTCGCTCTCCGCTGAAAAAACGTACCCGTTCGGCTGGATAGACAATCGTCGCGTCTCCAGAATGCACACCGGCATGTTCAATGTGATTTGAAATCGCATAGACTTTTATTTTGCCTTTTTCGGCCACTCCGTCAAACTCAATCTCGCGGGCATTGGTCATATACTTAGAAATTGTAACCGGATGTTTCTTGTTAATATTAGTTGCTTTTTCAATAAAATATTTCAGCTCAATTGGGTTATAACAAAGGTTCATCGCCGCTCCGGACAGGACGTAAGATGGTCTGACCAAAATCGGATAACCAACTTCACGCGCAAATTTTAAAGCTACATCCATTTCCGTAAAACTGTTCCAAACCGGCTGTTTGATTTCCAAATCATCCAATAATTGAGAAAATTTTTTCCTATTTTCAGCCCGATCGATGTCAAAAGCCGTTGTTCCTAAAATTTTTATTCCATATTGATCAATTTTTTTGGCAATATTGTTAGGGGTTTGACCGCCCACTGAAACTATGACCGAAGAAGACTTTTCAAAGTCATAAATATCGGCTACGCGTTCAAAGCTTAATTCTTCAAAATAAAGGCGGTCGGAGATATCATAATCGGTTGAAACTGTCTCCGGATTACAGTTGATAATAATTGATTTTTTTCCGTATTTTTTTAGATTCAAAGCGGTGTTGACACAGGTCCAATCGAACTCGACTGACGAACCGATTCGGTAAGGTCCAGAGCCTAAAACCATTATTCCCTTTTCCCCGATTGGCTTAACGTCATGGTGATTTCCATTATAGGTCGTGTACAAATAATTTGTTTTCGCTGGAAATTCGCCCGCCAAGGTGTCGATAGAAAAAATTGATGGAGTAATCTTATTATTAATTCTTAATTCTCTAACTTCCAATTCCTTCTTCCCGGTCAATTGTCCAATTTTTTTGTCAGAAAATCCCAATTGTTTTAATTTTAATAATTGCAGTACGGGCATTGCGCGCAATGCCCCTACATTAATTAATTCCCTTTCTGCCTCTACGATCGCCTTTAATCTATGCAGAAACCAGGGATCGATTCCGCTCAATTCATAAATTTTTTGAACCGTTATTCCTAATTTCAAGGCTTTGGTGATAAAAAAGATTCTTTTAGAATTAGCTTGCTTGATCTTTTCTAAAACTTCATCTGTGGTCAAATTAAAATTATTGTCTGTAACGCCCTGAACCCCAATATCAAGCATCCGGACGCCTTTTTGAATCGCTTCTTCAAATGTCCGGCCGATCGCCATAATTTCTCCAACCGACTTCATACTCGTGCCAATCTTCTCTGTTGTCCCTTTAAACTTATCCATATCCCAGCGGGGAATTTTGACCACAATATAGTCCAGAGCCGGTTCAAAGAAAGATTGAGTAATCTGAGTCACCTGATTTTTTATTTCCATTAAGCTTTTTCCTAAAATCAATTTGGCCGCCACGTAAGCTAAAGGATAACCGGTCGCTTTTGAAGCCAGAGCTGAGGAACGAGAAAGCCGGGCATTGACTTCTATGACGTAGTATTCAATTTTGTTATTTGGCTTAGGATTTAGCGCAAACTGTACGTTACACTCCCCCACGATTCCCAAACTTCTGACAATTTTTATTGATAGTTCCCTCAAATAATGATATTCAAAGTTTGTAAGAGTCTGACTTGGGGCGACGACAATCGATTCACCGGTATGGACTCCCAAAGGATCAAAGTTTTCCATGTTACAAACCGTTACACAGTTATCGTATTGATCGCGGACAACTTCATATTCTATCTCTTTAAAGTAACGTAAATATTTTTCAACTAATATTTGTGGTGAAAAAGCCAGTGCCTCTTGAGCTAAAAGAACAAACTCCTTTTCATTATGAGCAACTCCGGATTTCTGCCCCCCCAAGGAAAAACCAGCCCGAATCATGACAGGATAACCAATTTCTAATGCTTTTATTATCCCTGTTTCAACTTTGGTTACAGCAAATGATTTTGGAGTGGCAACGTTTATCTTATGAAGATGATTGGCAAATTTTGCTCTATCTTCCGTTAAATCAATTGTCGAGACAGGTGTTCCCAAAACTTGAACATTATATTTCTTTAAAATGCCTTTTTTATAGAGGTCCATCCCGCAATTTAAGGCTGTCTGGCCGCCAAAAGAAAGAACAATCGCATCCGGTTTTTCTTTAATTATTACTTCGGTAACGAAGTCTGTTGTTACAGACAAAAAATATACTTTATCAGCTAACTCTTTAGAAGTCTGAATTGTGGCAATATTGGGATTAATCAGAACCGTTTTTATACTCTCTTCCCTGAAAGCCTTGATAGCTTGGCTTCCGGAGTAATCAAACTCTCCGGCCTGGCCAATTTTCAAAGCTCCCGAGCCTAATATTAAAATCTTTTTCATATTTTCAATTTTTTAAACATAAGGAAAAGCGAGACGCTTAATTTTTTTCGACTTGGGAGTCCCCGAAAAGGGGAGGGTTCCCACGGAGAAATAAAATTTAGTGTCGAGCTTTAACATATCTTTTTCAAAAATTCATCAAATATCCACTCTGTATCTGTTGGCCCCGGACTTGCCTCCGGATGAAACTGAACAGACATAAAAGGTAGTTTTTCATGAATAATACCTTCATTTGTATCATCATTGGCGTTTACAAACCAAGGTTTAAAACCCTTGGGGATTTTGCCAATGGCGAAGCCATGGTTTTGCGTCGTCAGATAGCATTTTTTAGTTCCTGCCATAATACACGGTTGGTTCTGTCCCCTATGTCCAAACTTCATTTTATAAGTATCGCCACCGGTCGCCAATGCTAAGATCTGGTTTCCTAAACAAATACCAAGCAGGGGAATTTTTTTTGCAAATATTTTTTTTACAGTTTCTATTGTTATATCGCACATCTTTGGATCACCTGGACCGTTAGAAATGATTACTCCATCAATTTCTTCTTTCAAAGAAAAAATATCAAAGTTCCATGGTACTGTAATTACCTTTACTCCACGATCCAATAAACTTCTACTGATACTTTTCTTAGCTCCGCAATCAATCAAGATGATCGTCTTGTGTCCATTTCCCTCTATTAATGGTTTTTTGATAGAAACCTCATCAACTAAGTTTTTTTTGCTCGGATCGTCAAATTGGATATCTTTTTCAAAAATAATTTTTGCTAATTGAGCTCCTTTATCCCTTAATTTCTGTGTCAAATAACGTGTGTCTAAGATAACTAACCCGGGAACTTTCTCTTTTTTTAACCACTCGCTTAATGTCGACTTACTTTCAAAATGCGATGGTGTATCAATATATTGAGAAACTATTAGACCTGAAACGTGGATTCTATCTGATTCCCAATATTTTTTCTCGGGAACTCCATAAGAGCCAATAATCGGGTAAGTAGAAACAAGAATTTGACCCTCATAGGATGGATCCGTCAGCGATTCGGGATAGCCAACCATGCCAGTTGAGAAAACTAACTCCCCTGACCTGGCCTCCTCATAACCGAAGCTTTGTCCTTCAAATTCTGAGCCGTCTTTGAGAATTAACTTGCCGAGCATAATTTTCAGTTTTCAATTTTCATTGAATTTTCAATTTTTAATTTTCAATTTG
>CABIKN020000005.1:0-19171 GCA_902200405.1 Candidatus Roizmanbacteria bacterium
AAGAAGAAAACAAAGACAGATAACTGGTACAGAAAGTAGGGTTCATTTCAGAGCTTCCAAAATCTTGATCTCTTTAACCCTTAAAAGTTGGCTAACCAATGTCAATCTGTCAATATCCCAATCAAACTTTGCCTTTGCATCGGAACATGTTTGTCATCCCCTCGAAGGAGGGGATCAAGACTAAAATTA
The DNA here is from genome assembly GCA_902200405.1 of Candidatus Roizmanbacteria bacterium. Classification (GTDB taxonomy): domain Bacteria; phylum Patescibacteriota; class Microgenomatia; order UBA1406; family GWC2-37-13; genus GWC2-37-13. Next base: position 190 of record CABIKN020000005.1, read on the forward strand.
CATTTTAAAAATGTATTAATAGACTGGATTCCCGCTTCCCAGCCTTCGCACAAGGCTACGGACTGGCAAAGCGGGAATGACATGGATATTTTATTGATAAATACTTCCTCGAAAGCCAACTTCGTGAATATAGATAATTTTATTTTCAAAATCAACTTCAAAGATTACTCTAAAATTACCAATTCGCAAACGAAAACTTCTTTTGGTTGAGGCGAGTTTTTTAACATTTAATTCTTCAGATAAAGGGTTTTTATCCAATATTTCTATTTTTTCAACAATCCTTTTAGCTTCCTTTTTAGATATTTTTGTTAGAAATTTGAAGACTCGAGGGTGGTAAACCAATTTATACATGTTTTTTTACTTCTTTATGGGGTATCCACTTAATTTGTTCTTTACTCTCTTTTTCGTAATCTTCCGCTTTTAGTGATAGATAATAGTCTTCAAGAGTATCAGTCATTTCCTGGTATTTCTCAAAAGAGATAATTACACTTGTAGGAGTACTACGATTAAAAAGAAATACTGGCGAAATAGCCGCTTTATTAATTACTTTTTTTGTTTTAAATCTTAAATCGGAAATAGAGCTGATATTGTTCAAAGTTATCATAATTATGTAATAGTAATATAACAATTAACATAACAATTGTCAAGACTTAAAAAAAGTTTTATATGGTTGGATTTTTCCAAATACAATCTGAAATCTGATCTGGAACACTAAAATCACCAGCTTTCTGATTGTAAAGGTCAATGGAGAGACAATCTTTCTCTGAACGTTGTTCTGTACAACGCACAGAATAATTTTGTTCGGCAGTTAGTTCTACTGAATTGGTTTCAACTTGGTAAGTAGGAACGCAAACACTTGTATTGTCAGTAAACTTAAACGTTGAGAGGATTTGGTTAAGTTTAGTTTGTGCCAAGTTTAAATCACTTAATGGATAATCATAACTAATATGTATTTTTTCCATAGAAACAATTCCGTCATCTTTTAAAGGTATTAATATAAAAGTGTTGCCAAGTTTTTCCATATCTTCTTTTGGAGTATCACATAATTCTGTACTACCAGTACCTATACCGTCTGCCGTTTTTGCGGTTTTGCCACCAACCATGATCTCTCTATCACTTCCATATTTATAACAGTAACCAAATCCTGTCACTTGCCAAACATTAATGGATATTTTATGACCCTTCATATCAGATAAAACCAAGGGCTTTTCTTCTATTTTCCAATCTGGAGGATAAGAGAAACTAAATCCATTATTACTATCAATATACGTTTTCCACCCCGCCGTTTCGTTAGGCTGGATTGAGATTGAAGTGACAGTTTTTAAGGTTAAGGTTGGAGATGGGGCTTGAATAGTCGGAGCTACTTGTTGATTTAAAACTTGTTTCTTAAGCGATTGATTTTGTAAATATAGGTATGTTATAGAGACAACTAATAAAACTCCTAAAACCGAAAAGATAATTGTTTTAAGATAGTTTAGTTTTGGTTGGGGAGTAAAAACATCAGGTTGGCTTTGAATAGGTTGTTGAGTAGGTTCCATGAATTTTATTATACTGGATTCCCGCCTGCGCGGGAATGACAATGCAAAGAATTATTTACGACTTGAAGAAAGTTTTCTTGGAGGATTTAGGGTGGGAGATATGGGTTTTCATTTTTTCAAGTAAAGTAGTCAGGTTAATTCTTTTTTTTAAGGTTTTTTCTTTTTTTACCTCAGGAATTTTGACAGCTGGATGAGCTTCTTTTCCATGATCTTTCTTTAAATGTTTTAATAAAGATATTAACTGAACGCTAACGATTATTAAAAGAACAGTGGTGATTGTCACTGCCGTTGAAAGCAATAATTGAGTAGTATCCATATTAAAGCATTCCTAGTCGGACTTTTTCAGCAACAAGATTGTTGGCGTGAAGAAGTTCGTCGTGAGAAGTGCCTGCATCGATCCACCAATCAAGTATTCCACAATCAAGGGTTCCCTCTTTAAGATAAAAATTATTTAGATCGGTCACTTCTAATTCCCCACGAGCTGAGGGTAATTGTTTACGAATAAAATCAAATACTCTTTCATCATAAAGATAGATGCCAGTTTGGGCGATGTTTGACTTGGGTTTCTCTGGTTTTTCAACAATAGACACAACTTTTCCAACAGAATCCATTTCAATTACTCCGTAGTGTTTGGATTCCATTTCTGGCATTTTTATTCCAAATACTACAGCCCCCTTATCTTTTTTGATAAACTTATCTACAGTTGATTTCAAGTTATAACTAAATATATTATCTCCCAAAACAACCGTAATTTTATCGCCCTTGGCAAATTCCTCGGCTAAACCGATCGCATGAGCAATTCCGCCTTTTGGATTTTCTTGGACAGAATAGTAGAGTTTAACGCCAAATTGGTCTCCTCCTTTAAGAAGATTGGCAAATTGACCAGCGTGGTCGGGCGAGGTTGAGATAAGAATTTCTTTTATACCCGCATTAACAAGTGATTGCAGCGGATAATAGATCATTGGCTTATTGTATATAGGTAATAGATGTTTATTGGTTACCCAGGTCAAAGGTCGAAGTCTAGTAGCTAATCCTCCAGCAAGTATTAATCCTTTCATAAGAGCGATTCAAGGTAAAATAATAATTTTTAGTAAAAATATTACTATAAATGAGATCAGGATATATTCTACCACAGTCTTTAAATGGAGGGTCTCGTTACTTATATGATGAAACACGCCCCAAATGATATAGAAAAAAGCAAATGACACCAATATAAAAAATTCAACTACTTGTTGTCCGCGAAAAATATTTAACAGAATCAAAAAAAATATTCCGGCGGTGATCAATAGTAAATAATCAATTAAATGATCTTTAAACTCTTTTTTTAAATGAGAATAGAAATGTTTTGACATAGTTTAGAGAATTGTACCGACCGTTGACATAAATAGTCCGATCAGTATAAAAACAATAAATAATAAATGAGCTGTATTCTTTCCCCCAACTCTTATGATGTTGAATTTTGAAGCAAAATAAAAATCAAAGGCAAGAGCGATTATCAAAAACATCATAAAAACGACATTTAAATTGAATGAAAATTTAAGTGCGCTTATTTTCGGTTGAACTGTTTTTTGTGCAATAATTTGTTCGACCCTTTTCTCAATAATTGGAATATTTTGAGTTGCTTCACTGGCTTCAACTGACGGTGGAACAAAAGAACCAGCCATTGGTTTACCAAGCTCCTGAATGACTAAAGTGGTTTGTTCTCCGTTTAAAATTCCGTTGACAACGGCATATCCAACTTCTGTATATTCTCTCTTCAAAAGATTATCCCGATGAGTGGCTGAATTCATCCATGCATCGACAACTCCATTGCTAAATAAAAAGTTTTTTGCCAAGTTTTCACCAGCGTATTCGTATTTGTAACCTGCCCCAAGAATAAAGTCCCAAGGAGTCTTTCCACTGGGGGAGTAGTGAGACCAATAATTTTCAGTAAACATATTTTCGGCTTTTCTTTGAGCAGCTAAGGAAAGGTTAGAATTTAAGACAAGTGTGGGGAGATTATTTTTTTGCCGTTGTTCGTTTATTAGTTGGTAAATCTTATCAATGCTGATATCGGTGGCAAATCCCAAAACATTATGAATACTACCTTGTTTAAAAGCGATCATCATTAAAAAAGCAATAACTAAATAGACTGTTAAAAAGTCAGTGTGAAGGCTTTTAGCACGAAAATTATTTTCCTCATGAGGAACGAACAAACGGTGAATAAAAGTTTTTATCTTTTCCATACAATAATTTCATTCTAATTAATATTGAGATGATAGTCAAAAGGGAATAAGAAAAAGAAACAAAAGTAAGGCAACGAATAAGCAATAAATTGCTATTAGTTGTAGTCGAAGTTATTCCTAGGACATCACCGTTATCAAAATTTTTTATAATAGCTCCAGTTGGATAATTAATACTTCGATGTATCGATACATCGAAGCTGTTAGCCTTAACCTTAGTGATTGGCATATTAGATGAGATGTTATTTATTGTTGGGGATAAATTTATTTGCTTTGTTAAAACAGAAGAAACTATTGTTGGTATTGGATTGATGCAAGGATTATTGGCGGAGTCTTTACTGGGTTCTTGAAGACAAAAATCATCTGATTCAAATGAAGTTCTTCCTAAGGTTTTTCCTTTTTCACTTTTTCTGTATTCAAAATCATCTTTAAGATTTTTGTTAAAATCCAGCAGGCGGACAGAATCCCCATCGTTATTAAATATTGATGAGGTCAGATTATAAACAGTGTAACTTTTAGTATTAATTTCTACGGAAAATATTTTAAGAGTGGAACCGGCATTTTCCAGATCATCGATATACCAGTTGTTTAAATAAACCGGAAAATCATTATCGTTATATATTTCAATCCACTCTTTTTCACCTGTGGGTGGGTTGGCCATAACTTCAGAAAGATAAATATTGTTGTAGGAGATAGGGATTAGGGAATAGGGACTAGGGGTCAGATCAGAAATTGTTGGGGATGGAACAATTGTTGGCGTAGGCGGATTTATTAAATCAGTTGAATCGGTCAGAGTCGGTTGAATCGGTGTTGGGGTAATTAAACAAGAAACATTTGTTTGATTATATAATCCTAAATTAGCTGATCCGGTCGTCCAAGTATCTCCACCATCGGGAAGTCTCAAATACGAAATTCCTGAGCCAGAACTAGATTTGTATGAAAAAGAATCTAACATAACGGAGTTATTAGTTAATTTAACTGTATCAGCCGATGATTTATTTAAATTAAAATCTGCGGAAAAAACCAAACATTGATTTGGAAAAATAATACTATCTTTTGGAATAGTAAAAAAAGTTGTTCCACCAGAATCGTCGATGATCCAGTCGGAAATGTCGGCGCTTTCCGTTCCTGAATTAAATAGCTCAACAGACTGAGGTTGGGGATCGATAAGGAATTCATTAATTAAGATCTTTGATTGGGCAAGGACAAGCGAAGTATTAAGTATTAAGTAGAAAGTAGTAAGTATAAAAATAGCAAGACCTATCTTTCTCATAGAGTTTGTTTGTCATCCCCTCGTAGGAGGGGATCCAGTCGATAATTACCTTAATAATGTATATATAGTCTGGATTCCCGCCTCCGCGGGAATGACACCTTGTGACTTTATAACTTTATGAACTAATGAAGTCAACCGCTTATAACCTACAAATATATATAAATAGATTGTTAGTAGGTAATATTATTGAGGATATACATGAAGATAAAGCGTTGCTAAATTTGAATCTTTATGAACCAATTTAGCGTAAGAAAGTGTACATTTTAGAGCATAACTACCTCTATACAAAGTTCCATCGGCGACCGCATAAATATTATATGAAGATCCAGAAATGTCTATTCCATTATGAAAGTTATACCAGCCATATGCTCGTACAAACCATGTAACTCCATAACCTTGATGAAATTTAATAGTCGGTGAAATGGGCCAATCCCAATTTGCTTTTGAGGTATTTTGAGTCCAGGGATCACCACCAGAATCGTTTACATAGTCAATTGGTTTCAAATAATCGAATGGATTTTGAACTGATCCTCCATCTTGTACGATAAAATGTAAATGAGCGCCAGAAGAATTGCATGATGGCCCCGAAATAATTGAGGCAATAACGTCTCCTTTTTTTACTTCGCGGATCAATGTTTCTGTCCCAGCTCCGGAAACGATTCCCTGAATGGCGGCGTATTCTGCTTGGGCCCTTGCCAATAGATTTTGATATGTTTGCTCATCGTTTTGAGTATCGGCTAATATTCTTTGTTTTGTTAATTTTTGGTAACCTAAATCTATTTTTTGCTGTTCAAGATTTTTATTTAATTGATCCAGTTCTGTTTTTTTCACTTCACGCAGTTTCTTTTGTTCTTCGGCATTAGTCTTTGTTTCCTGAACTGTATAAAGAAGTTTTTGATTATTAGTTTGAGCAGTTTTTTGGTATTTTACTTGATTAAGAAAATCGTTGGCGTTTTTATTATCAAGAATAAGGGAGAGGATAGAAAATGGTCTTTTTTTGTAACCTTCAACAATCCTTTGAATAAGTTGTTTAGATAAATAGTCTAGAGACTGATCTAATCTTTCGATTCTTGAACCAAGTAGATTGATCTCTTTACCGGTGCCTGTAATCTTCTGCTCGGTTTGATTTATCTGCAAACCAGTCAGATATGCTTGAGTATCCATGTACTGAATTTGTGATGAGAGAGTGCCTTTCTGAAGCTTTAGTTGTTGAAGTTTTGCCTGGTAATCACTTATTTTTTTTTGAAGATCTGTTGTATCTTGAGCATGGACAGAAAATGTTATCAAGAAAAATAAAACAACAAAAATAGTGATTTTTTTGACCATGATTTAATTATACCTTGAGATATTTGTTAGTGGCGATATAAGAGGAGACCGAAGAAATAACTGCTCCAAAAAAAGATATAGTGACAAAAACAATTGCGAAAAATATATAGTTTAATGGCCAGATAATTAATTTAAAATTAAACACTTCAACCGATAGAGTTGTTATTCCCTTAAAATACGACTGTAAAAATGGGCTGAAGTAGAGAACGATTAAAGAAAAAATTGCAAAGGACAATGTTGAGGCAGCCATCCCCAAAAATAAACTTTCCAAAACATATGGCTTGCGGATATAAGAGTTAGTAGCCCCAATTAACTTTAATAGAATAATCTCACTTTCCTTAAGGGCGATTTTAAAAAGTATCATTGTTGTCAAAACAACAATTGACATGAGAATTAAGTAACTAAAAAAGATCAATGCAGACATTCTTATTGCATTTGTAAGAACAAGTAATTTATCAATAATATCTTTCTCATACTGGACCTCGTCAATGTCTCCCTGTTTTTTCAAATATTCGGCAATTTCAGGTAGATAGATAGGTTTTTTTGCGTAAATTTCAAGAGATGGTGGGAGGATGTCTGCCGAAACCATCTCTAGTAGCAATGGATTATCTTTGTTTAACTGCTTATAAATATTGAAAGCATCGTTTTTAGATATGTATTTTATATTCAATACCTTGCCCGAGCTCATCAGCTCATCTCGAACTTTGAAAATATTATTCTCCGGTGTTTTATTTTGAAAATAAACCGTTACCTGCGGTTTTGTTTCAAGATAGTTTAATGTCCCATAAAGAAATGTCAAAGATACAAAAAGGATCAGTGTTAAAAAAAGAGTAAAAAACAAAATTAAAAAAGCTGAAAATGATTGGTAAGGGGTTCTTCTAATTGATGTCCATATTTCCTTCATAGTTCGTATCCTCCTTTTCTTTGATCTTTTACGATCTTACCTTCTTTCAAAACTAAAACACGTTTTTGAAATGAGTTAACAATATCAGTATTGTGAGTGGCGATAATAATAGTTCTTTTTCCCTCTAATTTTTTAAAAATCTTCATTATATCCCAAGATGTTTTTGGGTCAAGATTTCCAGTTGGCTCATCGGCAATAATAATGTCACGGTCTCCAACTACGGCTCGTGCAATGGCAACCCTTTGTAATTCACCAGCGGACAGTTGGACAGGAAAAACCATTTCTTTTTTGGAAAGTCCAACTAGTTCAAGCGCTTTTTTTACTTTATTTTTTATTTCTGAAGAGTCTGCACCAATAACCTTAAGACTGACCGCAACATTTTCGAAAACATTTTTATCGATCAAAACCTTAAAGTCTTGAAAAATAATTCCGATTTTACGTCTAAGTTCAATTTTTTGAGAAAAGTTTTTATCGGTTACGTCAAAATCGTCAACAATTATTGATCCAGAAGTCGGCACTATTTCTTGAGTGATCATTTTTAAGATACTAGTTTTTCCTGCTCCAGACTGCCCAACTAAAAATACAAACTGATTATCATCGATTTCAAAAGAAACGTCGCTTAACGCAGTATTGCCTAAGGGGAATTTTTTTGTGACTTTATCGAAAGTAATCATTATTATTTTTCTATTTCTACAAGCCCTACATCCATTAACCATCCAGCCTTTTGTCCTGTAAAAGTTTGTCCCCAAACTTTTACTTTTTTTCCTATATAAACAGATAGATCAACGGTACTGGAAGTCAAGTAAGCGTTTTGTGAAACTCCACCAGGGCGCTCAATATGATAGTTGCCTTCACCATCGATTCCTCCTTCTCGCAGAATTCCTTCAACACTATCTTTAAAAGTTTTTTTATCAACAATTCCGGCAGATTGTGCGGTATTTTTTGTATCGCCACTAGTGTTTGATGCTTTTTTATTAAAGCGTGAAAGACCAAATCCTACGATGGAGCCAATAATTACTGCAACTGCAACAAAAGTGAAAAAAGAAGCATATGAAACATCATCAACTTCTTTAGTTTCTAAAGTATGAAGCAAATTATTATTTTCCATATGAGATTAGGATAGCAAGAATAAATTTAAAAGTCAAAAGGCAAAACTCAAAAGTTAAAGTAAAAAGTCAAAAGTTTTTTAAACTTTTTAATTTTGAATTTCATTTTTGACTTTTGAATTTTAACTTTTTACTTGTTTCAGGTATGCTTCCACAAACCCATCCAGCTCCCCATCAAGAACTTTGTCCGTTTGGGTTTCTTCGTAATCAGTTCGTAAATCCTTTATCAGTTTATAGGGATGAAGTACATAAGATCTGATTTGGTGACCCCAAGAAGCCATCGTCTCGGTTTTAAAACCGGCAATAGTCTTAGCCTTTTTTTCTTGTTCTACTTTCCATAATTTTGCTCGTAGAATTTTCATTGCACTATCTCTATTTTTACCTTGGTCTCTTTCTGTTTGACAAGTAATTATGATTCCTGAGGGCTTGTGTGTTAAGCGAACTGCGGTTGAGACTTTATTGACATTTTGACCTCCATGTCCGCCCGATCGATAGAACTCCCATTCGATTTCGTCATCGCGAACGCTAATTTCTTTATCTTCGATCATTGGCAAAACTTCAACTAATGAAAATGAAGTTTGACGAAGTTTATCAGCATTAAAAGGAGATTGACGAACTAAACGATGAACTCCAGCCTCAGCTTTTAAATAACCGTAAGCGAATTTTCCGTAAACATTAATGATAGAACTTTTTATTCCGGCTTCCTCCCCTGCTACACGATCAAATTCTTCAAATTTCCAACCTTTCCTCTCAAAGTAGCGGGTGTACATACGGAAAAGCATACTTGACCAGTCCATTGCTTCGGTTCCACCTTGACCGGCATGGATTGAAAAAACAGCTCCACCGCGGTCATAAGGTCCGGAGAGAAAGAGAAGAACTTCATATTTATTGATTAATTTTTTTGCGTCTTCAAGTTGGTTTTCCTCCAATAACAACTCGATCATTTCCAGATCTTCTATTTCTTTTTTCAAATCGGTGATTTTTTTCATTGTTTCACCGGCGTATTTTGGTTCAGTCCAGAAAGATGCTTCATAGCTTTGCTCCTCTAAGGTTTTTAATTCTGTTTTTTTCCCACTCAAATCGGCCTTGCTTAAAATCGCCTGATATTTTGTTCTTAGTTCTTTAACATCAATTTCCATGAAACCAATTATACCCTAAGAAAAAATTATTTGAAGTCGGTGGCGAAGATCAAAACAAGATCGGATGCCTCTTTGTCATCTAAGACTGTAATTTTAGGTGAAGCTATATAATCTTTTAAATCATTCTTAATCATCTCACCCAACTGTTTTTTATCATTTTTTACTTGGATTTCAGTAATTGTAAAATCAAAATTGTCTGCGTTATCGGTAAGGATTTCTACATACCCTTTTTTTCTTAAGATCTCTTTTATTTCCGTAGCTTTTCCCTTGACACCTGATCCATTTAAAATTTTTATTTTAATCTCTTCCTTCTTAAAATTAGGAGTTGGAGTGGGGGAAGGAGGAACAGCTGTTGGAGTAACCACCGCGACATTTTTTTTAGCCATAAAATTTGGCAATTTAAAATTATTTCCAAATTTAGAAATTAGAACAAAAAGTAAGAACGAAACAACAAAGGAACCAACAAAAAGAAAGACTTCCTTTCGTGGCATTTTTATTTTTGGTAACGAAACAGAATTTCTGTATAAATTATTATTTTTTAGAAGAGAAAAATTTTTATTTTCCTCAAATAATATAAAGGCGCCAAAACAAACATCATAAGTTAAGATGGGAAACACTTTCCCATCTTTCGGCACTAACATTTTTAGATATTCTTCATAAAAGGTTGGAACAATTCTCTTTAAAGGATTAGTCCAGACCCCAACTGATTTGGTAAAAGTATCCTGGCGGATAGTATCAGATTTTTCTCCAGAAATTATAATCCGGTTAATCTTTTTTTTGTCCGTGGTAATTTCATCAATCTTCAATTTTAAAATATCAGATATCTTGTCTTCTTCAGAATAATTTATCGATATTTTTTTATCATCAACCAATCCACAAGAATCAAACAAATATCCGCTTAAAATATTTATTCCTAATTCAACGTACAATATAGTTTCTTTCTTTTCTTTTCTCAATGTTTTTTCAAATAATTTAAAGTAGGCCATTGTGTCAGGAATTATAGAAACAAGTTTAAAATCAATTAGAGTAAGCGCCTGTTTAATACTTAAAAGAGTTTCTTGGTTTATACCAAAATAAGTGACTACTTTTTCCTGCTCCGATTCCTGAACAAAGTAGTCGCTAGCGAGTTCGTTATTATCGATAGGTAGAATTGAGCGGGCTTTGTCTGCGATAAACGAATTAAGTGCCGATGAGGCAATGTCCGATGGGACTGTGGTCCGAAAAAAATTAAAAAATTCTTGAGGAAGAATTAAACTGATTTGATTATCGGCAACCGGTCTATTTGAAGAAGTTACTACTTCTTTGATAGCTGAGGCTAATAGATCAATATTTATTATTTTTCCTTTATCAATTAGGTCGGACTCATATGTTTTTTGATGAAAAAGGGTTTCCTGTTGGCCGAGAAGTGTTTTTTTCAAATAAAGTAATTTAATCGTGTTGCGGTCCAAATATAGATAGATCATGTATAAATACAATATAAAATAATAAAAATTAAATATCAATAGGCGTTTTTAGGCTCGAAGTGATAGAATATACTGAAATGGAAAATCAGATAGAGGAAATTAAGCGAAAAATTGACATAGTTGAATTTATTGGTAGCTTCATTACTTTAAAAAAAGCGGGCAGGAACTTCAAAGCCGTTTGTCCATTTCATCAGGAAAAAAGTCCTTCATTTGTTGTCTCTCCGGATCGCGGTATTTGGCACTGTTTTGGCGCCTGCGGAGAAGGTGGGGATGCGATCAAGTTTTTAATGAAATGGGAAAATATTACTTTTATTGAAGCGCTGAAGGAATTAGCCAAAAAAACCGGAGTCAAATTAACTCTAAATAAAATAGGGATCGAAGATAAAATTTGGCAAAAAAAAGAAAGATATATTGCCATGAACCAATTAGCCGGTGAATATTTTCATTATATTTTAAAAAAGACTGATTTCGGAAAAAAAGCCAGAGAGTATTTGGAGTCAAGACTATTAAATAAGTCAATTATTGATAAATTTGAATTTGGTTACTCGCCCTCTTCATGGGATTCTTTGAAATTATTTTTAAAGAAAAAAAAGTACGAAGAAGAAGAAATGTTTGAAAATGGCCTATTGGTAAAAAGCGAAAGAGGAAGTTATTACGACCGGTTTCGAGGCCGCTTAATGTTCCCCCTAAAAGATAGCCGAAATAATGTCCTTGGTTTTTCCGGAAGGATTTTAGATGGAAATGATAAAGAAGCAAAATATGTCAATACCCCGGAAACATCGATCTACCATAAGAGAGAATGCCTTTTTGGAATTAACCTAGCTATCGAAGAAATAAAAAAACAGAAGAATGTCTATATTGTTGAGGGTGAGCTGGATATGATAATGCCGTATCAACACGGATATTCTAATTTTGTAGCTATCAAAGGGACGGCTCTAACTAATGAACAATTAAAACTTCTTAAACGCTATACCGACAAAATAACTTTAATGATGGATGCGGACATAGCAGGAATAGAATCAATTAAGCGGGGAATTTATGAGGCGGAGAAATTTGATTTTGAAATAAGAGTCGTGACTATAGATTTTGCAAAAGATCCTGACGAGGCATTAAAATTAGACCCCGAAAAATTTAAAAAGATAATTTCCAAACCGATCCCGATCTATGATTTTTTAATTTCAGCCGCTCAAAAAAAATATCCTGAGGAATCCGCTTTTGCTAAAAAAAAGATAGGCGAAGAAATAGTTCCAATAATTGAAAGGATAACAAATCCAATAGTGCGTACTTTTTATGTAAAAAAGCTTGCTAATATTCTTGAGATTTCCGAAAATACGGTCGAAAATTTAATAAGTCAACTAAAAAGAAAGAAGATGCAAATGTCATTGAATAAAATTAAATATAATAAACCGGTTGAAGATAGTCGGGAATTAACTATAAATAAATATGTTTTGAGCATTCTTTTTCAAAGCGAAGATCCGAACACAACCTATCGTAATGTTTTTGAAATTTTAAAACCGGAATATTTTTTACATCCTTCTTACGAAAAGATCAGTCATTTATTTTTTAAGGAAATTGAAAAAAATACAAAACTGAATATTAATGATTTTGGAAAAAAATTACCTGATGAACTTCGACCGATATTTGATGAAATATTTTTATTTGCCTCAACTGACCATAACCTGGCTAATGAAAGCTTGGATAGACTAATTAATGAAATTAAAAAATACTATTTTAAACACAAAATAAAAAAAATTCTTGCTGAAGAGGAAAGCCCGGAAAATAAAAAAAAATTAAAAAATATCTCTGAAAATTTAAAAGAGGTAGAAAAAAAGCTAATTTCTTTATAGAATAGTAACACCTTATGTTAAAACATCACCTACCTAGGTCACTAAAAGAATTGATCAGTCAGGGAGAAGAAGACGGATTCTTGGTTCAAGACGATATTTTATTAGTGCTTCCAAACCCGGAAAAGCATATAAAAGAAATTGATGGTTTTTTCGATGACTCCTTAAAAATGGGGATCGATATTTTCGAAACGATCTCTACTCGTGACGAAAGTGAATCACAAAAATCAGTCCAAGAGATAGAAAAAGAGCTGGAACATTTGGTTGTATTAAAACATGGTGAATCTCTTGACCCAATTAAAATGTATTTGAAAGAAATCGGGAAAACCCCCCTTCTTAAATTCGCCGATGAAATTGATTTGGCCAAAAAATATGAAAAAGGTGATAAAGAAGCTAAGGATAAATTAACTAAAGCAAATCTTCGATTAGTTGTTTCAATTGCTAAAAAATATTTAGGTAGAAGATTATCCTTCTTAGATCTAATTCAAGAAGGAAATAAAGGATTGATTCGTGGAGTAGAGAAGTACGACTGGAGAAGAGGGTATAAATTTTCCACATACGCCACGTGGTGGATTAGACAGGCTATCACAAGAGCGATTGCTGATCAGTCGAGAACAATAAGAATTCCCGTACACATGGTTGATCACATTAATCGTTTCTATAAAACTCAAAGACGATTAACTCAAAAACTTGGCCGTGAGCCAACTGTCAAAGAAACTGCGAAAGAAATGCTTATGACGGTTCCCGAAATTGAAAACTTAATGAAAATTTCTCAACAGCCAAGATCGTTGTCAACTCCAATCGGGGATGATAAAGAGGCGACTTTAGAGCAGTTTGTGGCAGACACTAACCAACCATCACTCTATGATAAAGTTTCCCGTGAACTTCTTAAAGACGCTTTAAATAAGGTTCTGGAAACGTTATCTCCAAGAGAAAAAAAAGTTTTGATGATGCGATTTGGTTTAGAAGACGGAAAACCAAAAACACTTGAGGAAGTTGGAAAAGAATTTAAGGTAACCCGTGAAAGAATTCGTCAGATCGAGGCAAAGGCTATCCGGAAACTTAAACATCCAACTAGGGCTCGTAAATTAAAGGATTTTCTGGAATAATAGAATTATGAAGGAAAAAAAGGAAATCTCTTCGACGCAGAAGGCTTTAAATCTTTGGGCGGTGATTCTTATTATCTGGGCTATTTATAGAACTTACTTTAAACTTCCCGAATGGTTTGATGAATTTATTGCCAAGCCTTTAGTTTTTGTCTTACCAGTTCTAGTTTATATTAGAACAGTCGAAAAAAAAGAAATTCTTTCAAGTTTATTAATCGACAGAAATTTTAAAAGTTTTATAAAAGATTTTTTTATTAGTTTTGGAGTAGGGTTAATTCTTTTTTTAACAGCTTTGGTTTCGATCTATTTGAGATTTAATAAAGTTGGTTTATTTGGTAATTTTCCAAATTTTAATACATTTGGACTAATTGTTTTAACTGCTTTAGCAACCGGGATTACCGAAGAAATCCTTTCCCGAGGTTTTGTACTAAAACGTCTTTATGAAGAATCAAAAAATGCTTATTCTTCGACTTTTTTTGCCAGCATTTTATTCTTTTTTCTTCATGTGCCAATTCTTTTTGCCAATAATAGAATTAGTGGAAGCATGTTGCTAATGTTTATGGCAACAGATTTACTCTTAAGTATGGTGACAGGATTAATAATGATCCAAAGAAAAAGCCTAACTGTACCAATTTTAATCCATGCTTTTTATAACGTTGTTGTAGCGCTTTCTTTTATATAAAAAATTTCTTCAGTTTCAATTTTTATTTTTTTTGTACCCAATTTTTCTGCTTCGGAAAAGTCATCTGGAAAACCAACAACAACGTAATTTTTAATACTCTTGTCATTAGGTAAATTAAAAATATATTTATCAAATTTTTCTACTTGACCAAAACCATATTCATCAGGAGGTGATAATTTAGAGAACTGTTGATATTTTTCCGGTGCATATTGAAGATAAAAAAGTAAGAAAATATAAGGCTGACCGTTTTTTCTAGTGATATAAAATTTATCGTAATTATTATAATTTGTTTTTATATAATCGCCTAATTCTTTATACCCGGCTTGCCAACTTCGAAGAACAATAGCGCGTTTTGGGTAATGATTGAGATAAAAATCCCAAGAGTAAAAAACAAGTATTAAGTAGAAAGCAGTAAGTATTAAGTATAAAAATAAACCTTTTTTATTTAGGAAATTTATAAAACCATAGGCGGAAATAATAAAAATGGGGATAAAGATAAATATTGAACGGGTAATCGATTCTCCGGCCCATGATAGAACAGCGGAGATGGGAGAAAAAAGAAGCATTAATAAAATTAAATACCGCCATTTTTCTCTATTTTTAAATAAATAATAAAGCCCAATAAAAATAAAAATATATTCGAGTGCTGTTATAGGTGAAATTCCCGGATAACCAAAACGAGGGTTCTCATCACCGTTAATGCTCAAAAATTGCGGGGAAAAATATTTTAAATAATTTAAACTCAAATCTTTAGTTCCAATGGTCAATTTATTATAAAGAAAACGATTCCCACCTTCACCGCGTAGTTCGTTGATCTTTAACGAAAAACCAAGATTATTAAAAAATAATAGATTTTTAATTCTGGTGGGTTTATAGACGATATCAGTTATGCCAAAAATAAAAACGATTATTATAAAAAATAATATAGACCATTTAGATAGGGTTTTTTTAAATACAAAAAATATAAATAAAAAGAAATAAAAACCGGCCCAAAGACGGGAAAAATGATAACCAAATAAGCTGACCAAAAGAGTAACAAAAAATAACGAATAATTAATTATTGAAGACTTTTTAATTAATTTAAGAAAAAAATAAGCTAAAAGAGTCAAAAAAAATACTGTCATATATCCTTCGTGGGCTTGGCGGCCAAGAAGCTGAAGTCCGGGAGCAAATGCCAATAAAAAAGCTACCAACAAAGAAACATTTTTTCTATTAAATAACTCTAGAGTTAATAAAAATATAACTAGTGGGAATAATAAAACAAAAGGGAAATTGACCATTCTAATACCGGTTTCGGTCAATCCGAATACTTTAATAAAAGGGACGGCGAAATAAGTTAAAAGAGGGAGTTTGTAATCACCGAAAGATTTAAATCGGAGCGGCATAAAATTTCCGTATTGATCTTTACCGGTTTTTAAAATTGAGTAAGCATCGTATGCATTGGTTGCTTCATCGGCGTTTAAAGCAGGAGGGGAGACGTTCATTTTATAAAGAAAAAGAATGACGGAAAGAAGAGAAATTATTATTAAAAGAATTGGTGTTAGGTATTTTTTTATCATTTTCTTTAAAAAACTTGATAACGAAATTTTTTATCGGAAAACATCAAACCGAAAAAAATTTGTTATCTTCGCTTTTAACTAAACAAACTCAATATTTCTTTGTCTGTTTTTTTAAACAATTTTACTGTCTTTTTTCTTACTTGTAAAATCTTAGGCAATCTTATAAGGGCGTCAAAAAATCCCGGGATAAAAATAAATTTTGGAATATTGAGTAGATGTTTAAAGATTAAATCTTTATCAGTTAGATTTTTCCAATGAAAGATCATTTGATTACGGAAAGCGGTTTTTAGTATTTTTGACTTATCAAAATATTTACCAATGGTTGATTCATGATGATGTTCGACCTTAATATTTGGGTCAAATAAAATTTTATATCCTGCTTTCCAGGCTCTGTAAGACAAATCAATATCTTCCCAGTAAAAAGGATTATATAGTTCGTCAAGTAATCCTAGATTAATAAATAATTTTTTATTGAAGATAGAAGAGCCGCCTTCGGCCCAAAAAATAGGGATGAGGGAATAGGGATTAGGGACTATTTGAGAAGAATGATTTATTAAACCATTTTTGAAATAAGCACGATTAGCACCGACGATCTTTCCATCTTTTTCAATTTGGGCAAAACCGACGGCGAAAAGTTTTTTGTCCTTTTTAAAAAATTGCAAAGCTTTTAAAAAAGAATTATCTTTTAAAACAACATCGGAATTCATTAGAAAAATATAATCTCTAGTTGATTTTAATACTCCTTGATTGACGTTGCCGGCAAAACCAAGATTTTTTTTGTTGTTAACAACAATTGAATCAGCAAATATTTGTTGGACAGGTTTTGTTATATCCTCACCCGGATAATCATTCATCACGATTACTTCACAACCTGTCATATATTTTTTATTTATCTCAAGGAATTTGAAGAACATCTCATAATTTTTGTAGACGGGGATGATAATTGAGATTGGGTATTTCATATGGGACTCTCTTCAATGATGTCCGTCCTCATTTAGGACGGACCTTAATCAAACCTAAAAGCTGATCGCGAAACACTTCGTAAGAGAATTTTTCTTTTACAAACTGTTTTCCATTACTTATAACTTTTTCTTTTAACTGTTTGTCAGGGTCGATTTTAATCATTTTATCAATTAATTCATCAGTATTTAAAAATAAAAATCCATTTTCTTCATCAATTATTAATTCCTTTGGACCACCTGCTGAATAACAAAAAGTCAGACAACCGGAAGCCATTGCCTCAAGTGGAGTAATACCAAAGTGTTCAACTAACTCTGGATTCTTTTCCTCATCAACATCGTATCCAGTGAAGTGCCAGAAATAGTTAGAAAGTTTATAAAGTTTATCAAGTTTATCAAGGGGAACATTAGTTTCAAATATAATCGAAGAATCATTTCCAGCAAGTTTTTTTAAATCATTAAGATATTCCTGATCTTCTTTCATTAAACCACCGGCTAGGACTAATTTATAGTCGGAAAATCCATTTGATTTTGCTTTTAAATCTTTGAAAGCTTGGATTATCAGGTCCTGCCTTTTACTATGAAGATGTGAAAAAAATCGACCGACGGAAAGAATAATCTTTTCTTTCTTATTAATCTTTATATTTTGCGATATTAAATTTTCATCAATATATGGCATTAATACCTGAGATTTGATTCCAAATTTACTAAGCCATTTTTGAGTAAAAATAGAGTGAGTTATGAATTGATAGTTAGTTAATTTAAGTTTATTAATCAGACTTCGAGAGTAAAGTTTTTTATCGGGAATCATAGCATAAACAAAATTGTTTTTGGCTCCGGAAAAAAAATAACTTCCATCAGTTACATAAAAGAAATAGTCGAAAGTCTTGAGAGTCTTTAAAGTTCCTAAAGTCGAAACGTTTTTTTTAAATATGTTGGGTAAAAACTTTGATGTATCGATACATCGAAGTTTAAAGCGTTCTTTAATTTCTTTGGTTAAATCTTTGTCCCAGAAAATATTCACTTCATATCCAAGATCGGCAAAGACGTCCATAATAGAGAGGATATATTTTTCTCCTCCTCCTAAAGTATCGAGATAAGGATCATAAAGTCCGACCTTCTTTAATTTGTTTTTCATAAAGAAAAAGATAAGTAATTGTTTTTGAGAATGCTTGATAGATCGATTCAATTATCCCAAATGGCCCGTCAAGAAAGCCTAAATTTTTAATAAGACGTCGGTAAAGTTCAGCTAAATATTTTCTAAAAAAAGTTTTAGTGACAGTTTTTTTTCCTGCTTTATAAAGCAATTCGGACTCAATATCTTCGAAGATAATAGTTTTTTTTACCATATTACTCAAATCTCCATGAAAGTAATGGGTTAGGGGGCTTTTCAGGCAACTAAAATTACCTTTTATTTTCGGAGTAGAGTGAATGCGTTTTGGCCAGTTGACAAAATGTTTTTTGTTAATTAATCTAATTTGGTAATCAGGCCACCAGCCACCGTGGTGAAGCCATTTAACGCCGGCGAATACATTTCTACGGGGCACCTTATAATAGGTTGAATCAGTCGAGTCAGTTGAATCAGTTAAATCAGCGACCGATTTAATTTCCTTCGCTAGTTCTTTCGTTATCCTTTCATCAGCATCTAATATTAAAATCCAATCCATTTTCGCCTGTTTAATTCCGAATTCTCTGGCCGGTTCGACATAGTTTGACTTTGGAAAACTAAAAACTGAGACATTTAAACCTTTAGCAATTTCTACAGTCTTATCATTACTTTCCATATCAACAAGAATTATTTCATCGGTCAATAATTGAGCTGAACTGATGCAATCTCGTATATTCTTTTCTTCGTTCAAAG
>CABIKN020000005.1:19181-21824 GCA_902200405.1 Candidatus Roizmanbacteria bacterium
GTCAATAATTGAGCTGAACTGATGCAATCTCGTATATTCTTTTCTTCGTTCAAAGAATGGATAATAATTGATATTTTTTCTTTCATTTTTGTAGAAAATAGTCTTTAATTAGATGTAATTTCGTCCTCCATGGTGCGTATTTTAAGCCAAATATTAAACGGTTCTTTTTTTGGTATTTCTGATGAAGTAGGGAACCGGAGCCGCCGGTGGATTGGGCATTTTTATGCCAGATAATAATTTTTGGATTATAAAATAATTTAAATCCGGCTTTTTTTGCCCGCTCGCAAAAATCAGAATCTTCAAAATATAAGAAATATTTTTCATTCCAAAATCCAACCTTATCAATTACTTTTTTGTTGAAAAAAAGCATACAGCCGGTAATAAAATCAGTTTCTTCAAATTTTTCATATTGTTTGTTATCAACTTCATCAACTCCGCGATGTGTTGTATAGACATTCTTCCAGTCATTAATACCTCCGGCGTACCAGATGATTTTCCCAATATCTTTTTTTTGATAGTTTTTATGATATTCATATCCAGGCGCGTAATAAATTTTGCCACCAAAAATATCTGCCTTTTCAAAACCTAAATGAGCTTGCAAGGAAAAGTTTCGGTCGAAAAAAATATCATTATTAATGGCGCAAAATTTATCAAAACCTTTTTTCAAAAAATATTTAGTTCCCTCGTTAATTCCGAACGCATATCCATTGTTGGGGAGAGACTTTAAGACTACTTTCATTGGGTAGTTCTCGATTTTCAGTACTTCTCTTTTTGTTGAAACATCAGCAATATAGACAGATATATCCTTAACATTTTTTACAGTCGCAAGAGAGTCGAGAAATTCTCTAGTAAGTTGGTACTGATTGTAATTGACGGTAATTATTCCAATCATATTATTTTTGCGGATAGTCCTGCCAAAGTTCCAGAACTACATCTTTATGGATAGACTCAGTTTTAATTAATTTTCCAGCTGCTGGAATATGTTCTTTTCTGAACTTATCGATTCTGAATTTAAAACTATCATCTTCAATAATATACCAACATTGGTTATCAACATAATTCACCATTGGTCTAACTTTATTTTTAAAGTTATGGTAATAATCAAAAAGATAGTTATACGTATAGGGGATGACGGGTGGAGTATATATTCTTACGCAAAAATCATTTTTTCCTTTATTAATTTCATAGATTCTATCAACGGTTATTAACTGTTTTCTTAGCCCATCATTAACAACGACATTGTTTTTTATTTCCTTACTAAACTTTGATAGATTAAATAAAAGCAATATTACAAATATTAACCATGGAAGGTTTTTGATTAATTTATTTTCTAATTTAGAAAAACCATAAAAACCAAAAGCAATAGTTAAGATAAAATAATAACCAATACCTTCATAATAATTACTCCAAAAATTGTCTTTGTATAAAATAGATAACAGAAAAAATAACACTATCATTAAAGGAGGAAATATAAAAAAGTTTTTAATTTTTTTATTACTTTTTATGTAGGCAATAAAAATACCAACAATGGATAATATAAATATTCCATAAACAACAAAAGAGTTATCAAATGGAAAAGATGAAACCAAGTAGTTATTAAACAAAGACAGTCTATCTCTAAAGATTTCAATAAAAGGTTTTGGACTATGAAATTCAAGATTTAAAAAAAACTTGAGAACTGTTTTTGATTGAGGAAAGCCTTTTATTACTTCAAAAAGTAAACGGGGTACGAGGGGAATTATAAATCCGAGACAAGCTTTTTTAAATCCGTCTTTAGAAAATAATAATTTTATTTTTCCTAAAAATAAGAGGGTTAATATAAAAGCTATTCCCGTAAACAAGCCCGATGGTAATTCTGCTTCTAAAATGAAACCAATCCATAAAAAAAGCCAAAAAAAATATTTTTTATTCTCTGTTTTTAAAAATAAATAAGCTGAATAAAGGAATAAAAGAATAAAAGGAAAAGTAAATACGCTGCTTATAACAAAAAAGGACATAGTGATAAAATATGAAGAACCAGTAACGAATAACGCAAATATCAATGCGGTTAACCATCCAAATTCTTTTTTAAGAAAATAAGAAAAAAATATCAGCTGTAAAAGACTGTTGATAAATATAAATATAGAGAATCCAATAGGAAGGCCGGAAAATATAATATAGGGAATGGCGAGAAAATAATACCACCATACGCCGTGAAACAGTCCCGGAATACCGGAAGTCGGTCCAATTAGTGTTGGGTTTAAGTCTCTGACAATTTGTTGGGCTTTGAGAAAGTCGCGACCCTGATCATAGGTATAAGGAACGGTTTGAAAGAAAATTGGTTTTAATCTAAAATAGCAAAATAAGAGGATGAGCAGGAAAAATATAAAAAAGGACAACTTTCTCATTTTTGTAAATTAATTATAGCACAATATCAGGTTAAAATTATTTTTTACCGATCTTTTTTAAAGAAAATAAAATTAGTAAAAATATTCCGGTTAAAGAAATAATTACTCCATAAGTAAAGCTTTGAGGCTGATATTTAAAATCAATTGTGTGGTTTCCTTTACTAATTATAATTCCTCGAAAAGCATAATTAGTTTTAAATATTTTAGTTTTTTTATTATTAATATAAGCATTCCATCCAGGGTAAAAAGTATCAGT
>CABIKN020000005.1:21834-27450 GCA_902200405.1 Candidatus Roizmanbacteria bacterium
TTTTAGTTTTTTTATTATTAATATAAGCATTCCATCCAGGGTAAAAAGTATCAGTTACCAGGAACAATCCAGGTTGATTAGTTGAGACCTGATATTTTTGCCAAAGTGCATCATTTTTTACAATTTTTATGCCATTAACACCAGTTTTAGGAAAAGAAAAATTCATTTTTTCCTCTACTAAGGCAATATTTTTATAATCAAAATTATTATCTATTATTTTTTCAAGGAGTTTATTTTTATCTTCAATAACCTGAACTTGATAGAACATTTTTTGTCGGGGAAGATGATTTTTATTTAAATAGATTTTATAAACACCATCAGTCCAAATTTCTTTAAATCGACTGTCAAAATCGTTATTTAAACCATAAAAATCAACCCAAGCATTTCTTGAATTATCAGTTTTGTCAACAAAATATTTCATTGACAATAAATCCAATATTCTTGGTTTATAAGGTCCATTTGGAATCTGCATCGAGGCACGGTCAGTAATATTGATTTTGCCATTCTTGCTTAAACTGGTTAGCTCACCAAGATTTTTATTATAAAGCGGTTCGGCACCGAAAATACTATTTATCCCATATAGACTATTGATATTTGTACTGACATAATCATCATATCTTTCATTAAAGGCATATCTTTTGAGGTTCTCAATCAGTTGATGTTTAGGGAAAAAAAATTGAGTTGGTGAAAAAGGAATATATTTGTAGGAAAAACGCCATAATTCAACAGATAATAATAATAATATTATTATTGATATTAATTTTTCGTTAACGAACTTCAATCTGTTATCAAAAGAATATTTTAACAAAGGCAAAAAGATTATTACAAGGAGAAAAAAACTAGGTATGAGCGAATTTCTTTTTATATTTGTTAAATTAGTGATAAATTCAGGCGGAAGTTTTTTTAATAAAATTAAAACCCAATAAATTAAAATGACTAAGGTGAGAAAAAAATTAATTATAAATATTTTTTTATAATTCTTATTTCTTAAATCTTCAATAAAATTACTCAAACCAAGAGAGGCTAAAATGGAACCGGCAAAAATAAAGATCGACGAATATCGAGAAAAAGTACTTGAAGATATAAGTGGAATTTTTAAATTAAAAATTAGTTTTGAAAACAGATTTTGAGTAGAAATCAAAATTGAAACGATTACAAAAAAAATAAAAAATTGTGAAATATTTTTTTTCCAATTTTTTGGGTAAAGCACTTGATATATAAAAAAATAAAAAGCGGTTGTTCCAAAATAAATTGCTGATTCGGCATAATTTATTTTTCCCCACCAATTTCTAGTGACTGGATTACCAAAAAAATCAGGGAAAATACTCATGAAATAAGAACTAAAAAGCAACGTCTGGTCTTTATAAAAAGATTCGGTTGCTAAGGTTTCTCTGATACTTTGACGATACATTTCTATAGATGGTATGAGTTGAACGGCGATAATTAATAGAGAAATCAGATAAAAGATAAAAAGATTAAAACCAATGTAATATTTCTTTGTTTGCCATGATTTAAATAGTAAATAGGAAAGACTTAAAAAATATACTATTAACGTTGTTTGAGTGTGACCAGCAAAAAATGACAGAGACAAAGAGATAGTAAAAATAATTTTGTCAATTGATTTTTGCCGGCTAAAAAAGTTTTCGATTGCATAAAATGAAATTGGCAGCCAAGCTAAAGCATGACCTAAAGTTGCCCACCCGGACCAAACAACAAAAAAAGCGCTAAATGAAAAAGATAAACCACCAAAATAGGCGGCTATTTTATTTAATTTTAGGGAGCGAAGATAAAAAAACATAAAAACAAAAGCCAATACGAACTGTGACAAGACGTATATGTTATAGGCGGTTATAGGTTCAAATATTAAATAAATAATATTTAAAGGATAAAAGATTGACGATTGAATGTTTGCCAAAATTGGCGACCCGTTTAAAATATGCGGGTTCCATAAAGGTAGTTGATATTTTTTTATTAGATCAATGGCAAAAAGTTTTATTGGTAGGGTAACGGTGAGGACATCGCTCATTAAATAATTTTTTGGATGCATTGAGGCGATTGTTAAATCGGAGCTTTGCCATCTGATTTCTTTATATGGATGATAAAAATTAACAAGGAAATCGAAAGGTCCAATCGTATATTCTCTGATGATTATCTTAAAGAAAACAATTGATAAAAATATAAGAAAGCAAATTAACCAGACATTATTAGCTAAATAATTTAATACTTTTTTCATTTTTTATTATCTGCGTTGAGTGTTAATAAGGCTTTTTATTTCATCAAAAAGCGCTCGGCCCTTAATTCTGTAAATAACTAGAAAATAAACGGAAGCAGATCCCACTATTGCCAAACTCGTTAATAGTATATTATTGACGACGACCTTGCTTATCCATAACTTAACTACAATTAAATATAAGGTCATTGCGATTGCTGAAATTACTGGTGCTCCGAAAGCATTTTTTAGAGAAAAATCAACGGTTGATTTTGCTTTGATAAAAACAAAAATAAAAGATAAAGAGATGATAAAAAAGGCAATAGAAATTCCTTGAAAACCAAACAACTTAATCAATGGGGGAATAAAAATCCAATTTAGAGCGGTTAAAGTTACCATAATCACCAATGTTAATTTTACTTTTCCGATGGCATTAAAAAGATTGATAAGGGGGGAATAGAGGCTGACAAAAAGCGCCGAGAAAGAAAAAAAATAAAAAGATATCAAAGCGATTTGCCATTTGGCATAATAACCCGGCATGATTTTAAGGAAATTGTCAAAGATAAAGACGCTCCCGATGATAATTGGAAAAATAAAAAGAGCTTCATAAAAAAGAATTTTCTCAATACTTTTTTTTAACAGAGTCTTATCATTTTGAAATTGTGAAAAAACAGGAAAAGCGACTCGATTAATATTATCCATTATAAGACGAATAGAAAATTCCGCATATTTTTTGGCAAATGTGACGATACTTAGTTTTTCAAAACCAATGACAGCTCCCAGATAGATAATCATTAAATCGTCTTTGACAAGAGCCAAGAATGAGTTTCCCTGAAATGGAACTCCGTAAGATAAAAGTGATTTGGCTGAAGACTTTGAGAAAATTAATTTTGGTGACCATGGGTTCATTATGTAAATCGCGATGACTCCAACTAAAGATCTGGCGACTACCGCCACAACCAGACTGAAAATATCCATATTCATCAAAGACATAATAATTACGATTGAATAAAAGACCAGATTTTCAATGAGTTGGACTAAAACTACTTTATAAATTTGAATTTTCTTTTCAAGCAGTACAGAGGGAATAGTTTTTAAGGATAAAAAAAAGAAAGAAAAAAGAAGTGACCAATAAAGATATACAGCGCTTCTTGGTAAGTCTTTATATACTACAAAAAGATAATTTGTCAGAAAAAAACCTACTATTATTACAAGTAAAGATAAGGTAGTTTGGATTATAAAGGCCGTGTTAAGATCTTTTTCATCAACTTCTTTTTTTTGGATAATAGCAGCGGCCAATCCGAGACTGGAAAAATAGTTAAAAAATGCCATCATCGCCAAGACGGTATTATAAATACCAAGTAAATATAGATTCGACTTTAAAGTCAAAATAAAAAATGCAGCAAATCCAAGCATTGCAGAGAAACCGCTTTGGAAAAGAAGACTGCCGGCGCTTAAGACACCTCGTTGTTTTATTTGCTTTATGTTATTGTCCATGCTGAATATTTTGGATCCCCGCCTTCGCGGGGATGACATCGTATATAATAAAAAAGATGAAATTCTTTAAAAAATTATTTTCTTTCGAAATCGTTTCCCTCATAATTATAACAGCTTTGGCTGTTGTAGGTCTTTTGAATAACCAATATTTTGCCATTCATGATGACCAGCATATTGCCAGACTATATCTTTTAGATCAAGCGGTGAGACAAGGAATCCTTTATCCTCGCTGGGTTGGAGGACTAGGGTTTAATTTTGGCTATCCTCTATTTAATTTTTATCCGCCCCTTATCTATTATGTAGCGGAATTTTTCCATCTGATTGGTTTTAATTTACTTTGGTCTTTAAAGTTGATGATTGTCACCGGTTCGTTTATTTCTTCATTTGGAATATACTTATTAGGTAAAAGATTTTTTGACAAAAAAACAGGTTTGTTGGCGGCAACTCTTTTTACCTTCTTCTTTTACCGAGCAATAACGATTTATATTAGGGGAGCTTGGGCGGAATTTTTTGCCATGTCAATTTTACCGTTTGTCTTTTTGGGTCTCGACGATATTTATAAAAATAAAAGTATAAAATCAATTTTTCTTTTTTGCATGAGCCTCACGCTGTTGATTTTAGCCCATCCATTGATTGCTTTTCCGGCATTTTTCTTCATTGGATTATTTTTTATTTATTATTTTTTTTATTCTGAAAATCGTCTCCTATTTGTTAAGAATTTTTTAGTTGGAATTTTCTTAGCTCTTAGTTTGTCAGCATTTTTTTGGTTGCCATCGCTTATTGAAAAAAAATATACCATGATTGATACAATTTTGATTCGCGAGCTGGCTAATTATAAGATTCACTTTATCTACCCTTACCAGTTTTGGTTTTCACCTTGGGGATATGGGGGGTCGATTGAGGGGCCGGCCGACGGTATTAGCTTTCAATTAGGTAAAATTCATATTTTTTTAACAATTTTTTCATTAATAATTTTTGTATCGTACTTGTTTATTAAAAAGAAGAGAGAGTCGGTAAAGTTATATATCTTTTTATTTTTCCTACTTCTGTTTTCCTTATTTATGTCACTGACTTACTCACAGTTTGTTTGGGACAAGATAAAATATCTTTGGTACTTACAATTTCCCTGGAGATTTTTGACATTTACAGGAATATTTATAAGTTTGATTGCCGGAGCAGGAATTTATTATTTTGGAAAGTTAATTAAAGCAGATAGTGGGATTAAAAAAGCATTATTTAATCTATTTATAATAATTATAATTTTTATAACTGTTATAAAATATATAACCTATTCTAAACCTCACGATTTAAGATCCTATGATGAAAAAAAGTTGACGAGTTTTGAGGAAATCTCATGGAGGGTCAGTAAAACTTCTTTTGAGTTTTCGCCAAGGGGGATAAAAACAAAGAAGACGGAATTAGGAACAACAACAATTGGGTTGGAGAAGAAAGATCTAATAAAAAATGTCTACTCTGTCATATCTACTGATAAAAAGGGGATAAAAACAAAAACAATATTAGATTTATTTGTAAAAAAAGAGTTTGAAATTGATTCAAAAAAACCTTTTCAATTTAGGCTAAATACTTTCAATTTTCCCGGTTGGAAAGCAAAACTCGATGGAAAAGAAGTGAAGATTGATGATAATAACGATTATAAATTAATTACTGTGGCAGTTTCTGCAGGAAATCATAGGCTGTCTTTTGTATTTGAAAATACTTTGATAAGGACATTGGGGAATTTAATAAGCATTATCTTCTTAATAGGATTGATAATCTGTATAATACTTAAATGAAATTTAATAAAACTTATTTAATTCTTTTTTCTGGAATGATTTTATGGGGAATGTATCCATTATTTACTCATAAATTTGTTCTTGGAATAGACCCACTTTTTTTGGTGAGTGTTTCAA
>CABIKN020000006.1 GCA_902200405.1 Candidatus Roizmanbacteria bacterium
TAGTTCCTAGAGAGTTACAGAATTTCAGGCTCATCGCTTGACTTTAAAATACTGTTTTGGAAGTTATCTGGAATTAATTAGGATAGTGACAACGCTTGTACTTTTTTCCGCTTCCGCACCAGCATGGTTCATTTCTGCCAAGTTTACGGTGAGTGGATAGTGACTGGTGACTAGTGATTGGTGGCTTGTCCTTAACTTTTTCTTGCTGTTGACTAAACGGATCAATCGCCGAAGCCGATTGAAGAATCATTTTTGGTTGTTCATGATTATGTACATGCAAATCATGATTTTGTCCAATATTAATTTCAATTTTAAATAACCGTCTGGTAACTTCAAAATTAATATTTCCGATCAATTTTTCAAACATTGAATAAGCTTCGTTTTTATATTCGACCAACGGATCAAGTTGAGCATACCCTCGAAGATTAATTCCCTCTCGTAAATCTTCAATGGCCGTCAGATGATCCATCCAAAATTTATCGATTGTTGACAAAACGACGCTTCTAATAATATCTCCCCAAATTTCCTTACCTAATTTTTTTTCTCGCTTATCATATTGTTCGTCAACGATCTTATTCAAAAAATCAATGATCTTTTTCTGATTTTTTGATTCCACCATCAATATCAGTTCCTTTTCCTCAAAAGGAACCATCATGTTTAATTCTTGAATCAATTTTTCCTTATCTTCATCAACTAATTGCTCAATATTTATCATGTAATTATTGGCTAAAACAGAAACTTCTTCTCTAAAAATATCTAAAATTGTCATCTTAAAATCTTTATCATTCTTGCTGCCAAAAAGCATTTTTTTTCGCAATTCATAAACAATCTGCCTTTGTTTGTTTAAGACGTCATCAAAGTCAACTAAATGTTTTCTGATATCAAAATTAAAGCCCTCAACTTTTACCTGGGCCTGTTCTATAGCTTTGGAAACCATTGAATGGGTCAATGGTTGATCTTCCGGAAAATTTAAGAAAGTCATCATTTTGGAGATCTGTTCTCCACCAAAAATTCTCATTAGATCATCCTCCAGTGAAACAAAAAATCTCGACTCGCCGGGGTCTCCCTGGCGGCCTGATCGACCTCGAAGCTGATTATCTATTCTACGGGATTCGTGCTTTTCTGTTCCCAGAACATAAAGCCCGCCAAGCTTAACTACCTCGTCATGTTTTTTTTGCCACACAGTCATCAATTTATTATCAACCGGAGCTGCTCCACCAAGAACAATATCAACTCCACGGCCTGCCATATTTGTAGCAACGGTTACCGCTCCGCGTTCTCCGGCAGAAGCAATGATCTTCGCCTCCTGTTCATGATTTTTCGCATTTAATAATTGATGGGGAACGCCCTTGTTATTTAATAATTTAGATAGATATTCATTTTTTTCAATTGACGTTGTCCCAACCAAGATCGGCCGACCCATTTTGAAGTTACTAGCAATTTCTTCAACAACGGCATTGAACTTACCCTTCTCCGTTTTGTAGATCATATCCGGTTCATCTTTTCGCTTCATCGGTAAATGAGTCGGGATGGAAATGACTTCTGCATTGTATATTTTATGAAATTCTTCTGCCTCAGTCGTAGCCGTTCCCGTCATTCCGGCTAATTTTTTATACATTCTAAAATAATTCTGTAAAGAAACTGTTGCTAAGGTTTTTGATTCCCTCTGAATTGTGACCCCTTCTTTGGCTTCAATAGCTTGATGTAAGCCCTCAGAAAATCTTCGGCCCTGAAGTAATCGACCTGTAAATTCATCAACGATAATTACCTCATTGTCTTTGACGATGTAGTCCTTATCTAATTTAAAAAGCGTGTTAGCTTTCAAAGCAGCTTCAATATGAAAAAGGGTATCAAAATCTTTTTCATAAATATTTGAAACATTTAGAATACCTTCAATTTTTTTTATCCCTGCGTCGGTTAAATTAGCCGTTCTTAATTTTTCGTCAATAACGTAATCTGATTTTTCTGTAAGCTGATTAATAATTTTTGGATAAAGATAATATTTGGAAGTATCTTCCTCGTTTGGAGCCGAAATTATATGAGGCGTTCTTGCTTCGTCAATTAACACTGAATCCGCTTCATCAATAATTGCGTAGTGATATTTTCGCTGAACCGTGTCATTTGGATTTTGGGTCATATTATCACGTAGATAATCAAATCCAAATTCACTATTTATTCCATAAGTTATATCGGCCTGATACGCCTCTTTGCGGGTAATCGGCCGAAGATGTTGGAGACGCCAATCAACTGCGTCGGAATCGGTATGTTTTAAATCAAATAAAAATGATCTATCAGAAATCATCGCCGCGGTCGTTAATCCCAAAAAATTAAAGATCGTTCCCATCCAACCGCAATCCCGTCTGGCCAAATAATCATTAACTGTTACTAGGTGAACACCTTGTCCGGATAATGCATTTAAATATAAAGCAGGTACTGAAGAAAGTGTTTTTCCTTCACCGGTTTTTTGTTCAGTGATTTTTCCCTCGTGTAGTGCAACTGCCGCAATAAGCTGGACATCAAAATGACGTTGTCCTAAAGTTCGTCGGGCTGCCTCACGGGACAAAGCAAAAGCCCACGCCAAAACTTCATTAACTTTACTTTCTTCTGTTTGAACGATCTTTTGAAGTTTTTTTGTTTCAATTGCAAATTCTCTGTCTTTTAATCCTCTTGCCTTATCTTCGAGTAAATTAATTTCAGCAATTTTTTTTTGCAACCGGTTAACTTCTTTTTGATTGTAATTGAAAAAGGATTTGAATATGTTAAACATTATTTTATAAAGTATTCTTGAGGAATTATCAAAATCTTGTACGCCGGATAATTATTATCTTTTTCATCTCCAACTTTCTTAACAACAAAATGAGCCATATCACCTTCTTTTAATTTACTAAATCCAATTGTCTCTCTTTCTAAGGTTTTAATATTGATCAAATACTGTTTTGTTCCTGTATCTATGTCTAAACTGTATGTATTTTTATCGCTGGTCAATACTTTAATATTGTAATTTTCCTTATCTATTTCCGTGATTTTTCCTGAGTCGACTAAAAAATTTTCATCGATCAGAACTACATTCGCCGTAATGACATTATCTACCACAACTCCGCTGACAATTGCATAGTCATTTTTTTTTATATCGCTCGTTTTAATTTCTTTTTTTGTTGTTCCTAGTACTTTAAAAGCCTTAGTTAAAGTGTCATCAAATTTAACCTGATTAACATCTTCGCTATTATTTAACTTCATCTTGTTCTCATTAATACTTAGAACAAAGCCTGATATAGCTTTATTATTTTCTTTTCTTATCTCTGAAACCTTGTTGGCAATTTTATCTTTTAATTGCTGTATGTCTTTATCGATCACAACTGTTGGAGATGCGGAGGCTGAAGAGGAAGAAGTTTGACCTACTACACCACCAACTAACAATGTAATTAAAAAACAAACGAACAATGTATTTTGAATTAAGTTTTTCATAGTTCGCTGTCAATATAATAAACTTTCATATATTTTTCTTGTGGCCGGAATTGTTTTTCTTTAGGATAGACAACTATTTTTATTGAATTTTCTCCCAATGCTAAAGGAAATTCCAGATCAAACTTTCCCTGAGTATTTTTGATAGCGAGATCTTTAATTGGAGATTGAATTACGATCAATGAATCCTTGGAAGCTGTTCCTTTAAAGCGGATTGTATCTTTTTCGACTATCCCATTGTTGGCAGGCTCAGAAATTTCTAAAGGTTCCATTTCTGCACCTACTAAACTTGACGATGAAGACTTCTCTTCGAGTGGGGCGATTACTTTGTTTTTGGATAGTTCAATATCTTTACTTTTTAGAGATATAAAAACCGCCACGACACCACCAAAGATCAAACCTAAAATAATTGCGGTGATTGTTTCTTTTTTCATAAATTGATATTTTCTTTTAAAACTTCCGGGATCGATTCGATAATGTTACTTATATTATACCAGTATCCTTTTGATTGAAAAAGCTTATCTCCAGTCTTCTTTAGTAATATCGAAGCAGTGACTGCCGAAACAAAAGCTGAATTATTTGCAGATAACGCAGTTGTCAAACCTGCCAGGATATCACCGGTCCCTCCTTTAGTTAACCCGGCATTCCCGCCTTCTATCAAATATGTTTCTTTTCCATCAGAAATAATGTCAGTAATAGCTTTTAACAAAATAATCACTTGATATTTTTTTGCTTTTGCTTGAACTAGTTTAATTTTTTCTTCTAACTGAAGATCTAATATCGATTTTCCGAATAAAGTTTCAAATTCTTTTTGATGTGGCGTAATAATTGCTGGAGTTTTTAATTTTGATAGCCATTCCTTATCCATCATCTGCAATGCTCCCGCGTCAAAAACAAACTGTTTTTCCGGAAAGTTTTCTATTAGGGATTTAGTCAAATCATAAGTATATTTTGCTTCTTTTCCCTCACGCATCATACCAGGACCAACTAAAATTACATCATCTTCTTTTACATATTCCATTAATTTTTCTTGGGGAACAATCATTCCATTATGAAATTTTTTCCTTAGGGATAAAAATATTTTTTCGTTCTCAACCGTTGATGAATAGTGAACCATATCACAAAAATGAGAGGCTACTTCAGCTGCCCAAAGAGACGCGGAATGGAAAAGAGAAGATCCTCCGATGATCAAAACTTTGCCATTTTGACCTTTGTGGGAATTAGGTTGGGGTAAAGATAGTTTAGATAAAAAGGATTTAACTAATTTAGTATTGGATGTTTTTATTAACATATAAATATGATACGAATGATACAAATTTTTATGCGAATGACACGAATATACGAATATTCGTATTTTTCGCAGCATTCGTATTTCTTTATTCGTGGTATTCGTATCATACTGTATAATTTTACATTATGCCCCTAACCCATGTCCAGCTCAGACAAAAATTTGCCGATTTTTGGAAAAAAAACGATCACAAAGAAATTCCGCCTATTCCTCTTGTACCACAAAATGATCCGACCACTTTATTTACCGGCTCTGGAATGCAGCAATTAGTTCCCTACCTCCTCGGAGAACCTCATCCTCTGGGTAAAAGAGTCTTCGATATTCAACCTTGTGTAAGAGCTCAAGATATTGAAGAGGTTGGGGATAATCGTCATGATACTTTTTTTGAAATGATGGGCAATTGGTCCCTTGGCGATTATTTTAAAAAGGAACAGTTAACTTGGTTTTGGCAATTTTTGACAGAAGAATTAAAACTTCC
The DNA here is from genome assembly GCA_902200405.1 of Candidatus Roizmanbacteria bacterium. Classification (GTDB taxonomy): domain Bacteria; phylum Patescibacteriota; class Microgenomatia; order UBA1406; family GWC2-37-13; genus GWC2-37-13. The sequence goes on from CABIKN020000006.1 coordinate 5,229, forward strand.
AAAAGAAAAACTATATGTGACTGTTTTTGCCGGTGATAAAAAAAATAATCTACCGCCTGATGAAGAGTCAATTGAAGTTTGGAAATATCTTGGAATTCCAAACAATCACATTTCACAGTATGGTCCGGAAAAAAACTGGTGGTCACGAGCGGGAATTCCTGATAATATGCCAGCCGGTGAACCCGGTGGTCCTGATTCAGAAGTATTTTACGAGTTTACTGAAGTAAAACATAATCCTAAATTTGGGGATAAGTGTCATCCAAACTGTGATTGTGGCCGATTTATTGAAATTGGTAACTCTGTCTTTATGCAATATAAAAAAAACCCTGATGGGACCTTCTCCAATCTTCCAAAAATGAATGTCGATTTTGGTGGAGGGTTAGAACGAATAACAATGGCTATCGAAAACAAAAATGATTTGTTTGAAACTAATGTTTTTATAAAAATAATTTTGGCTCTTGAAAAACTTACCGGAAAAAAATATGGTGAAAATAAAAAGGAAATTAGAATTATTGCAGATCACATTAAAACTTCCATTTTTTTAATTAAACAAGGAGTTCTGCCGTCAAATAAAGAACAAGGTTATGTTTTAAGAAGGCTCCTCCGCAAAGCATCACTCAATCTTCATAAAATGGGAGTAAATATAAAGGAAATGTTTTCTCTTGATGAAATCTGTCAAAGTGTGATCGATACATACGGTAAAGTATATTTTGATGTAAAAAATGATAAAAATTTTATCGCGCCAATTATCCAAGAAGAAATGAACAAGTTTGGAAAAGCCCTAACCCGGGGAATTAATGAAATAAAAAATACTGATGAAAAAGATCTTGAAAATAAAGCCTTTTATTTTTATCAGTCTTACGGTTTGCCACTTGAATTACTTGAGGAAATATTTGTTGCGCAAAACAAAAAAGTTAATAAAGAAAAATTTAGAGCCGAGTTTGAAAAACATAAAGAACTTTCAAGATCAGGATCTGCTGGAAAATTTAAAGGCGGATTAGCAGATCACAGTGAACAAACAATCAAATACCATACCGCCACTCACCTTCTTCACCAAGCTTTGTTTGATGTTGTTGGGACAGACATCAGACAGGAAGGATCAAATATTACAACTGAGAGATTGCGATTCGACTTTGCCTCAACATTAAAACCAACTAAAGAACAAATTAAAAAGGTTGAAGCTGTTATGAATCAAAAAATTAAAGAATCGCTAAAAGTTGAATTCAAAATAATTCCAAAAGAAGAAGCATTAAAACTTGGCGCAAAATCTTTTTTCCGGGAAAAATATCCGGATATGGTCAAAGTATATTTTGTTGGTGATTACTCTAAAGAATTTTGTGGAGGACCTCATGTCAAAAATACTTCTGAAATTGAAAAAATAGAGATTTACAAATTCGAAAAAATAGGAAGCAATCTTTATAGAATTTACGCAAAATAAATAAATATGAAAAAAGATATTCTTACATTTACGGATTTTAACAAACTTGATCTGAGGGTCGGCGAAGTAAAGGAAGCGTCATTGCTTGAGGGTTCAAAAAAGTTAATTATTATGAAGGTTGATCTTGGAGAAGACTATGGTATCGTTGAGATTCTTTCCGGTCTGGCAGAATTTTATACGCCCGATGATCTGATCGGCAATAAATATATCGTCCTAGCAAATCTTGAGCCAAAAAAAATGATGGGGAAAGATTCTAATGGAATGATTCTAGTTGCTGATGACCCGGAAAAATTTAATCTCGTTCCTCTTGACAAAAATTTAAAAAACGGTACAGTTATTAGGTAAATAATTTCTAATTATCAATTTGAAATTTCCTTATAATCATATGCCTAAAGCTAAAAGACTAAGTGAATCGGTACAGCCTTCTGTTATTTATTCCCAACCCAACAACAACATAATGTATGTGATGATGGGGGTAATTACTCTTTTTCTCGTCTTTATGACGGTCAAGATGTTTTCATTAGAGAAAAAAATTAATTCAGGAAGTGCCGGTGGAGCCGCAGTTGCCCAACAAGAATCACCTTTATCTATTCCAAATCTTAAAAAATACGCTAAGGAATTAGGATTGAACACAGGTAAATTTAATAAATGTTTAGATTCCGGTGAAAAAAAAGCACTGGTCGATAAGGATACTGCTTATGGACAAAGTCTTGGAGTTCAAGGCACTCCGGGATTTTTCATCAATGGTCAATTTTTGGCCGGAGCTTTTCCTTTTCCATTATTTAAGGAAATAATTGATAAACAGATTGACGGTACAGCATCTTCTGATTGCACCGCTTATTCGACCGAGTTACAAAAATACTGTTCTGATCCAAAAAACTTGAGCTTTAACCCTGTTACAAAAGAAGTTGATGTTAAAAATATGGTTGCTGCGGGGGCAAAAAATGGCAAAGTCACAATTGTTGAATTCTCAGACTTTGAATGTCCTTTCTGTGTACGGGCCTATCTGACTGTTAAACAAATTTTGAGTGAATACAAAAATGATGTTACTTTATATTATAAACATTTTCCGTTAGTCCAAATACATCCTAATGCCGTGAAAACCGCCGAAGCTTCTCTTTGTGCGGCCGATCAAGGAAAATTCTGGGAATTTCATGACAAGGTATTTGAAACAGAAGCTAAAGCCCAAGCTCAGTAAAAGTAATTTCAGGTTAAAAAAAATCCCACCGAGAGGTGGGGTTTTTTTGTTTACGTTTAGTATCTCTAAGGTGACAAATTCAAAAATATCCTAATAATACATAAACTTGCATTAAGCCTTAACATACCCTAAAATACTGAAATGCCATTTTTGAAAGAAGGTAGTATACCAAATATTCTTAAAAAAAATCAAGAAACGATTTTAAAATTAGGAATTCCCATAGTTGATAGAGCTACTTTACAATACAAAAAATTTATTGCTTTGCCCCCTATAATTACCTATCAAAGTACTTTATTGAACCAACGATTGTGTGTCGTTTCAACACAAAATATGGGCGGAGTTTTTTTAGGTACAAGTTTAGAAATTGGAAATACTGAAGCACATTTTAATTGGCATATGAATGACTCTGACCGAAATGAAGGGTTTGCCGTTATTGAACCTGACGAAGACGTATTTAATTATAAAGGGTTAGGTCTTGGGAGAAGTATTTTTATGCTTGGAATGAAACTTATTGATAGGGTTGGTCCCTTATTACCCGATGAACACGTATATAGTGTAATAGTTGACGGTTCAAATGAAAATGGCCCGGGCTGGACTTCTGCTATAATGAAAGGTTATCCTGAATATTCTGTGCGGGGTTCTCTCCATAAACTACTTGACTACGATGAAAGCGGATTGGTGTTTATAAAACAAATAAAATAAGCTATTGTCTCGAGTAACCTTTTTGTGCGACGCGTGTGGGATTTGAACGTTTTTCAATAGCAAAAGATTACAGCTAGTAAAATAGCGAGTTAAACAATATGCATTAAGTTTCTGTAAAGACTCTGCAGATACTCTGGATAAACGCTGGGGAATTTAAGTAAGACAAGCGTGCTTTTTAGTAATCTTAATTGCAGATCTTTTATTTCTGATTTATTGGGCTCGGGGTATAAATTATTTGCCACGTCTTCTTTTACATCTAGAAGGGTATCAAAATATGTTCCAAAAAAATTGGCAGCCAATAAAAATTCCTTAAACTTTTGACCATCTTTTAAGTTTGTTTCTATTCCTGTATACCCTGCGTCTGTTACCAGCATTACCTCCTCTTCTCTATATTTCAGAAAGTTAGAAAGACTCGAGAAACTTTTTTCATGAGAATTACGCACAAACTGATAAACCTTAACAAATTTACTAATTACTAGGTCATACCTGTCTAGTTCAACTAACTGTTTAACTGCTTCTGTGAAAAAATGGATCGGCTCCTTTGCTGTTTGTTCGTCGTAGTTTACTTGGGGATTTTGAAATCTTGCTACCGCTTTATCTGCGGATTCAAAATTACCCTGATCAATAAGATTGTCTATAGCTTTTATCCAAATAGTGCCTATCCCTACTTTCCTATTCACTGTTTCATTTTCAAAATTAATCCCTAGTCTTGTAAGAACGCTGTTAGACCTTCTGTATAAACTTCTGTAGGGATGATATTCCGGTGATTCAATAAATGATAAGTCTGGGATTTGAGGAGCGCCCAGACTTTTCACCATTGTTTTAATACCATTAATCGAAACTTTGTGTCTCTCATCGGCCACAGCGTGTAGCCTTTGGTGAAGGGACAATCTTGTACTTTCCAGATTCATGACAGAATTATATGCTATAGGGCAAATGTTGTAAAGAGCAAGCGCTCTTTTTTTGTGATCCTAATCGGAATCGAACCGATGTTTACAGGATGACCTGCCTGCCGGCAGGCAGGGAACCTGCCGTTTTTTTGAAAAGTGACCCCGACGAGATTTGAACTCGTGTCCTTAGCATGAGAAGCTAATGTCCTAGGCCGCTAGACTACGGGGCCAAAAAATTCAATACTGAGCAACGTCGAAGCATTGACTTTTTTGTTACTTTCTAGTACTATTTTAACATTAATCCCTTGAGTTACGAGGGGTTTTTTGTTTCTTATGCCGAAAATACAACTAACACAAAAAGGTTACGATGATTTAAAGATTGAACATCAAGATTTATTAAAAACTAAAAAGCCCAAGTCTATAGATAGATTGTCTAAAGCCCGTTCGATGGGTGATCTTGCTGAAAACAGTGAATACGCAGCTGCCAAGGAAGAGCTTGCTTTCGTTGATGGAAGAGTCAGGGAGATTGAAGGAATATTAAATAATGTTGAAATTATTGCGAATAATAATAATAGTGATCAAATCCAAATAGGATCGTCTGTCACAGTTGAAGTCAGTGGAAAAAATGAATTATTTCAAATCGTCGGCGAATTTGAGGCCGACCCAATGAATAAAAAACTTTCCCAAAACTCTCCCATCGGTCAAGCTCTGATTAATAAAAAAGTTGGAGATTTTGTTGAGGTAAATATTCCTGCAGGTAAAGTCCAGTACAAAATCATTGAAATAAAATAGTGTTTCTTGCTATACTTCTTCTTGTATTAACTTTATAGACTTTATAACTTTAAAAACTTTATAAACTCTTATGATTTGGGCAGACCGCGAAGCAAAAAGATTAAAAGAACGAAGCCTCCCTTTGGAGTGGGCTGATGATATGAAGACGCCATCAGGCCGGGTTCACGTCGGTTCACTTCGGGGTGTAATTGTTCATGACTTAATTTATAAAGCTCTAAAAGAAATCAGAGTCAATTCTAAATTTTCTTATGTTTTTAATGACATGGATCCAATGGATGGAATGCCATCCTATTTAGATGCAAACAAATGGGGGAAATATATGGGAATGCCTTTGTATAAAATTCCTTCACCAGAACCAGGGTTTAAATCCTTTGCTGATTATTTTGCTCAAGAATTTATCTCTGTTTTTAATTCCATAAACTGTCATCCGCAAATAATTTGGTCATCAGAGCTCCATCGATCGGGAAAGATGAATGAAGTTATAAAACTGATTCTAGATAAAGCCGATGTTGTCCGGGATATTTATAAAAAAGTTGTTAAGAAAGAACGCAGTCCAAATTGGTATCCTTACAATCCTATATGTGAAAAATGTGGAAAAATTAGCACGACCAGTGTTTTTAAATGGGATGGAAAATATGTATATTACCGCTGTGAACCGAAAATGGTCGAGTGGGCTGAAGGCTGCGGTTATGAAGGAAAAGTTGAACCGATTAATGAGAACGGTAAACTTGTCTGGAAGTTGGACTGGCCAGCCCATTGGAAAGTGATTGGTATCACGATTGAATCATCTGGAAAAGATCATATGTCATCAGGTGGTTCATATGATATGGGAATTCATTTCTGTAAAGAAGTGTTGGGAATAAATCCTCCTGATGCTCTAGGTGGCTATGAATGGTTTACAATTGGCGGTAAAAAAATGTCATCATCAAAAGGAATCGGTAGCTCTGCAAAAGATGTATCTGAAATATTACCACCAGACCTACTTCGTTTTTTATTAGTTCGTACTCCAATTAAAACCCATCTTGATTTTGATCCAGTCGGGGATACTATTCCAAATCTTTTTGACGATTACGACCGCTGTCTGAATGCCTACTTTTTAAAGTTGGAAAACAAATTACCAAAAGATAAAGCCGGGGAAGTCGCTGCAGACTATGCGAGAATTATGGAACTATCCGAAGTTAAGCTTCTTCCAAAAACCAGACTTTATATTCCAAGATTTAGGACAATTGCCAATTTATTAAAATCAAAAAATAATGATTTAATAAATTTTTTTGAAACGCAAAAGAAAAGCGAACTAGCCGCTGAGGAAAAAGCAATTCTTGAAGAACGTATAAAATATGCAAAAATTTATTTAGAAAAATACTCTCAAGAAAAAACAGAATTAATAAAAACTGAAAAATTTATTGCTTCAGATTTACAAAAAGAATTTTTACTTCAATCGATTAAACGATTGAAGTGTTTAAATAGTAAAGATAATAAGGAACAAATCCAACAAACTATTTTTGAAAGTATCAAATCATCTGGCATAAAACCAAAAGAAGCTTTTGGAGTAATCTATCAGACATTAACTGGAAAATCGTTTGGGCCAAAGATCGGGGAATTAATTATTGACATAGGATTTGAAAAGGCTTTAGAGCTCTTGCATTTTGATACTAATAACCATAAACCAATAACTAATAACCAAACCCTATATCCCGATTTTACTGATAAAAAAATATTTTCTATTGATGTGGAAGTTGCAAAAAAATATCCATCGATCAATATTGGAATTGCCATAATTAAAAATGTTAATATTAAAAAATCTGATCCAAACCTTACTGCTGAAATCAACCAATTTATCCAGTCTCAGTCTCATTTGTCCAATGAAGTAATAAACTCTTATCCAGAAGTTCTAACATACCGTAAACTTTATAAAGACATGGGCCTGGATTGGCATTCCAAAAGACCGTCTCCTGAGGCGCTTTTAAGAAGAATTGCTCTTGGCAAAGGCCTTTATGAAATAAATACCTGTGTTGATGCTTATAATTTAATTGTCATGAAGCATCATGTTTCAATTGGGGCGTTTGATTACAACAAATTAAAATTTCCCACTTTATTAAGATTTCCAAAAGCTGGTGAGGAAACACTTCTTCTTGGTGATAAAGAACCGACTAAGTATAAATCAACCGATCTTGCCTATTTTGACCAGATCGGCGGCTACAATATTTATTTTAACTATCGCGATGCTCAGCGGACCTGTGTTACTGAAAAAACAAGAGATATTGTCTTGAATATTGATGGTGTTTATGATATTTCCCGACCTCAAGTGGAAAAATCCTTAAAAGAAAGTATTGAGATCATCGTTAAATACTGCGGTGGTGAAGTTGAGTCAGCTGGAATTGTTTCAGCCGCACAAATTTAAAAAGTGAAAAAGATTTTAATCGCTTCAACTAATCCCGGTAAAATCACAGAAATAAAAATTGGATTAAAATCTTTAGAAAAACAAGGAATCAAGGTCCTTACATTAAACGACGTAAGAGTGGGGGACAACGAGCCGGAAGAAACTGGAAAGACTTTTCAAGAAAACGCCTTTATTAAAGCCAAATTTTATGCAGATCTGACTCACCTGCCCGTGTTATCAGATGATGGCGGATTAATAATCCCCTATCTCAATAATGAACCCGGAGTCAAGTCACGCCGTTGGTTAGGTTATGATGCCACTGATGAAGAGCTTGTTGACCACACACTAAAGAGATTACATAATATTCCCAAATTAAACCGAAAAGCCTATTTAGAAGCCTGTCTTTGTTTTTATGACCCTCAAACAAATGAAGCAATTTATGAAACCGAAAAAATTATCGGACACATTTCTGAAGCCCCTGTTTTAAAAATAATTCCAGGCTTTCCTTACCGAGCTTTGTTGATCGTTGATAAATTTAATAAATACTATGACGAGTTGACCGAAGAAGAACACCAGCAAATTAACCATAGACTAATAGCATTAAAGAGACTAACAAAAAGAATTAAAGATTTGATAGTATAGTATAAGGTTTAATTATTAAAGATTAAATATTAAAGGTTAAAGAAATATTAAACATGTTAATTTTTAAATTTTAAACATTTAATATTTAAGATTTATTTAACATTTAACCTTTAAGATTTAACATTTTTTTATTATGTTGTCACTCGACTATATTCGCACCAACAAAGAAAAAGTCATTGAGGCTGCAAAAAACAAAAACCGTAAAATTGATATTGATACCATTTTAAAACTTGATGACCAGAGACGGGAATTAATTCAAAAAATTCAAATTCTTCGCGAAGAAAGAAACAAAACTTCACATGGCAAACCCGACGAGAAAACCATCGCCCGCGGAAAGAAAATCAAAGAAGAACTGAAAAAGCTTGAAGAACAACTTGCAACTTGTAACTCGCAACTTGAAACTTTACTCTCATTCGTCCCAAACGTCCCGCTACCTGAAGTTCCAGTTGGAAAAGACGAAACCGGCAATGTTGAGACCAAAAAATGGGGGAAAATTCCAAAATTTGATTTTGAATTGAAATCGCATCTTGATCTTGGATTGTCACTTGATCTGTTTGACTTAGAACGGGGGTCAAAGGTCTCCGGTTTCCGTGGATATTTCTTGAAAAACCAGGCCGCTCAACTGCAATTTGCCATTCTTTTTTATGTCTTTCAAAAATTAGTTAAAAAAGGTTATACGCCTATCATTGCCCCGTCGATAGTTAAAGGTTTTACTCTTTTTGGATCAGGTCATTTACCATGGGGGGGGAAAGAAGTATATAAACTTAACGATGAAGACTCATATTTATCAGCAACCGCTGAGATTCCAGTCACAGCTTATTATTCTAATGAGATATTAAATGAAAAAGATCTGCCTAGGAAGTTTGTTGCTTTCTCTCCTTGCTTCAGAAGCGAGGCTGGCGCTTATGGCAAAGATACTAAAGGTCTCTATCGAGTCCATGAGTTTTGGAAAATTGAACAAGTAATAATTTCTAAAAACAATGTTGAAGAAGCTAAACAACTTCATGAAGAACTTCAAAAAAATTGTGAAGAAATTTTACAAGACTTTAATTTACCTTATCGAGTTCTATTGATGTGCACTGGAGATATGGGCGAACCGCAAATTAAAAAATACGATACCGAGACCTGGATGCCTTCCCGTCAGGCTTATGGCGAAACAATGTCCAACTCCATAATGGGTGATTTTCAAACAAGAAGATTAAAAATAAAATATCGAAAAAAAGACGGCTCAACCGAATATTGTTTTTCTTTAAATAATACCGCATTGGCCTCACCAAGAATTTTAATTGCTATTCTTGAAAACTATCAGCAAAAAGATGGAAGTGTTAAAGTGCCGGAAGTTCTTCAGCAGTTGGTTGGGTTTAAAGAAATCATTCCTAAGAAATAATTTTCAATTTTCGAATTTTCAATTTACAATGAATTTTCAATGATTTAATTTTAAAATTTAAAAATTAATATTTTATTGAAAATTGTAAATTGGTAATTGAAAATTAAATTAAGGTGTTGGCGTTGGCGTCGTCAATGAGGCTTGATTACAGTTGGCGCTATTCTCTGTTCCGCGAACAAAATATTCTTTTCTTCCGTAATAACAATTTTTTTCTACAACGTTATCTGGCTTTTCATACCATTTATTGCCGGTTCCATAATTTTTCAATAAATAAGTCATTACCCTATTCCAGATTGGAGAAGCTCCGGTAATACCCGATGTTAGATAAGGATTCATTGGTGTATTATCATTATTTCCGACCCAAACAACGACTAAGAATTCTGGAGTATATCCAATTGTCCAGTTATCTTTTTTGTCATTAGTTGTACCTGTTTTGACGGCGACTTTATAGCCGGGAATTTCCAAAGACGAGCCAGCCCCAAAAGCAGAAGTTCGGGCAAAATTATCAGACAAAATATCACTGATAATATATGCAATAGCAGGATCTATTTCTTTTATTTTAAAAGGGATCATTTCTCTCAAGAGATCCCCTTTATTATTTTCAATTTTTTGAAAATAACTTAGTGGCATTTTGTATCCATGATTTGCAAGAACTCCAAAAGCTTCGGCCATATCGATCATAGTTACTTCCCCACCACCCAATGTTAAAGATAAACCAAACCTTGACCTATCATTCCATGTACTAATGCCCATTTTTGTGGCAAAGTCAATAAAATTATTAACTCCAAGATTATTTAAAGTTCGAACAGCTGGGATATTATACGAATTTGCTAACGCATAGCGTAAAGGTACTTTGCCATGAAATTTGTCATCGTAATTTACCGGTCGGTATGACTCAGATCCGGCAATGTTGAAAACAACTGGTGAATCATCTAGGATCGACGCGGCCGTGTAACCTTTTTGCAAAGCTAAAGAATACATGATCGGTTTAATTGAGCTTCCTGGCTGACGTAAAGCCGTTGTTACATTAAAAGCACCATATGGTTGATTAAAATAATCAACTGAGCCGACCATGGTCAGTATTTCACCGGTTGAAGGTCGGGTCACTAAAATTGCTCCATTGGTAACATTTAAATAGCTAATTTTTTCAAGTTCTTCCCTAAGAATTTTTTCACTTTCTTCTTGAATTATATTATCTAAGGTTGTTTTTACTTTTAATCCGCCCTCCTCGACAGTTTTAATTCCATAGTAGCTTTCCAACTGATTTTTTGTATAAAAAACAAAGTGAGGTGCCCGAATAGAAGTTTTTGGTGGTAATACTTCCAGTTCTGATCTTTGGCTATTTATTTTTGATTCTTCGTTAATATAACCTTGATTATTCATTGAATTTAAAACGTCATTTCGTCTTTTAAGGGCTGCCTCTGGATTTATGTAGGGAGAGTATAAAGATGGAGCTTGTGGTAAACCGGCTAGTAATGCGGCTTCCTCTATTGTCAGATCTTTAGCTTTTTTTCCAAAATACGTTTTTGAGGCCTCTTCAATTCCGTAGGAAGATCCACCGTATGGAACCTGGTTTAGATACATCTCGAGTATTTGATCTTTGCTGTATATTTTTTCTGCCCATAAGGCCAAGATCACTTCTTTAATTTTTCTGGTTATTGTTCGTTCAGGAGTTAACAAGGCTGTTTTTACAAGCTGTTGAGTAATCGTTGAACCCCCCTGTAAATTTTTATTTATGACCATTTCTTTAATGGCCCTTATCATTCCTGAAAAAACCGCTACTCCCTGATGCCGATAGAAATCTTTATCTTCAATAGAAATGGTTGCCTGGGCCACATATTTTGGTAGTTCTTTTAGACTGACAGGAGTTCTATTTTGCTCACGATAAACTTCATAGAGAAGAGTGTTGTTTCTATCGTAAATATGAGTGGATAGCGGATAATTTATTTTACCAATACTATATGGTGATGGTAGTTCTTTTATAAAGAAAAATGATTGGAAGATGGAAACGGCGATCAAGGTAATAAAACAACCTAATAAAAAATACTTAACTTTTTCAGTAAAAAATCCAAAAATTTTTAATTGAGGAAGGTTGACCGTTGGTATTTTTATCTTTGGAAGGCGGATATTCGATATCCAACGGTATATAAAAAATATTGGGCTAAAGATCAATTTTTGAGTGATTTCTCCTATAAAAATGAAGATGCTGGCTAAATGATATAGTCCTTTAAACAACAGGCTAAAAAGGGTAGGCAAGCTCGATTTCATAGCGCTAATTTTAGCATATATTATAGGTTTATTCAACCATAAATGCCGTCTATATTTTCGTGAGTTTAGCCGTTACTACCAATCTTTTCAAATAAGTACCTAAAGGTGTACAGGTAATTAAAGTTATATAAGAAGCGTCTTTTTTTTGCTCCAAAACTGAGATGTCACTTGGCATAACAATAATGCTACCGGTTACTTCATATTGATACTCTAACTCCCCAATATTAACATAAACTTTATCACCTTTTTCTAGAGCAGATAGATAGGTGAAAATTGTTTTGTAGTCCTTAGTATTATATAACTGCGGTAAAGTTGAATGACCGAAAATAGCTACATTCCCATACTCGCCAGGCAACGTTTTAGGCAGATAATGAACCAGGCTTTTTGTCAGATCTTCTCCACCCACAACAACCCGAGCTTTTTTGATATTAAGTTTAGGGATGGACAGAGTATATTCTTTAACTGTCAACTGCGACATTTGACTCGATTGCGGCGAGGCAGGAAACCAAATGCTCGCTTGAGTGTAGTCCCGAAGATTATTAGAAAAAATATTAAAGGCTCCCAAAATAGAATTAGCTTCATTTAAGACCGCTGCCTTTGTTTGTTTTGTTACTGGCGTATTTATATTATTTTGAATAAATAATTGAGAATAAATTTCCGATGACAAAATTGGATAAAATGACCAAAAGAAAAGAAAGGCTCCGGCTATCAAAAAAATATAGGAAAAAACATTGACGGTTCTTTTTTTACCATAATAGTGTTTTTTTTTTAAATAAACGTGAAGAGCCATAATTATAGACTAGAGTTTTTCAATTCAATATTTTTTAAGAATAATGGTAAAAAGTTTTTAAAGATTAGTATAGGTTCACTAATTGTTATTTTATAACCTTCAATTTTATATTTACTTTTCAAAATATCCTTGACTTCCGACTGATTCTTTCCGACCAGACTTTTTTTAATTTCATCAGTTGATATTTTGATCGCTGCCTTGGCATTGATTTTTGCGTCGACTGTCAAGGATCTATCATCTTTACTAATTTTATTTACAACATATGAGACATTTTCCTTTTCTAATGAGTAGTCACTTTTTATTTCAGGTTTCAGTAAAAGTATAATTTTATCCGTAAATAATTTTTTATTATATAAATATTGAACTGTCGAGACTGTTGCCTGAAGTGTCAACTTACTACTTTCCTCTCCAACCTCTTTCGAAAATATTGTTTTAGTAAAGTCGGTTTCCGATATAGTTGAGGCAACAACTTCTTCAGGTAATGTTTCGATCGTGGGAATTTTATTTTTGGCCTTATTTAGTACCAATGTTATTAAATTTTCCTGATCTTTTTTAGAAACAGTTTGAATTTGTTTTTTACTACCACCGGAAAGGGCCGAATCGTTGACTGCAAAATATGTTACAGCGGCAAGCCCATCAAAAGTAAATCTTTGGCTTTTTGAAAGATTACTTTCCGACCCGATCTGTCCGGCAATGACCGTTCCCGTACTTTTTCCAGGTAGTTTAGCGGAGCCGTCTGCGGTCAAGCTTGAAGAGGCCACTTTCACCTCAGGGTCGAGGATAAATTCAAATTTTGAAGTACGTAAAATAGTTCCTTTCGTAAAAACCTTTTCTTTATCATCAAAATTATGAATTGTTACCGATCCCCGTGCCTTTTCCCCCACTTCCAGTTTACCTGTCGTATTTGAAGATTCAGAAAAATCAGCCGATGCACTTGCTAATCGGTAATCAATATCCAACTGTAATTTTTTCTCCAAAGTCTGGGTAGGTAGATAGACCGTTAACTGGGCCTTGTGAAAGAAGTATTCATTTACAAACAGTCCCAGCGCAATTATTAAAACACCTGCAATCGCGAACATCTTTCCAGAAAAATCTATTTTAAAATTAGTTTTCTTTTTCATAGGTACTATCGCCATTATTTTTTGAGTTAGTTCATTAAATTTAGTTTTCCAGCTTACCGTATTCAATGTTTTTTTATCCTCGGTCGGAGTTGGTGTTTTTTCTCCAATATCATCGTTGATCAAAAAACCAAAATTTTCTCGCGATGGATTTTCCTCATTTTTTCCTGGAATTTCAGAGTTTATCTGTTCACTAAAAATATTCATTAAACCGTTGATAACTTCGTCTTCTGATAAAATGTCCACTTTAGGAATTTGGACAAAAAAATCACTGCTCCAACGATGGCTTAATATTTTGGTCGCTGTATCGTCTAGATTACCCGAATCGTATAGGATAATGCGGGCGGGCAAGAGGGTTTTTTTCTTAACTTCCTCAAAGCCTTCTATCAGATCTTCAATAATATCACCCGTTCTTCCTAGAATATTTTTTGATTCAAGCTTTCCACCTTTATAAGTAAATAATCCAACCTGAGTTTTATCAATTTCAATTAATATTGCGGTCAGCGAACTTTGAACTTCTTTTTGTAAATAAAAACTCATCGCTTCAAAACATTCTATATACCCCATTGGCTGAAGATCCAATGCTTTGATCAAATGTTTTATTTTTTGCAGGTACACCGGTTTAATATCTCCTAACTTTGGATCAACCAAGTGCGAATAAACAAACATGATGGTTTTTTTTATCTCCAGATCAAGATTTTTTTCCAATTTATATAGAGCTTCGTCAACATCATTGGTTAGATTTTCCCAGCTGTTTGTGTAGTCAAACTTTTCTCGGTCAACTAATTCCAAATGATCATTTTCTTTCAAAAAGATCATCACAATCCCCTGAGTTTCCTTTAAAAATATACCGAGATAATACTCTTTATTTTTTTTATTCGAAAAAAATGGTATCTTCATATTTAATTACTAATATTATATTTTGTGAATACTTGGTCAATGCCCTTTTTAGCTTCGGTTAGCGCTTCCTTATATGAAACGCCCAAGATCGTACTATTAATGGCATTTTCCATATATTTTATTATCTCATCATTTAGGCCATTATCCATGGTTCTGGAAATGATCGGCAACGAGACAAAATTATTTGCCTGCTTTATGACCGCTCCGAGATACGGGTCTTGAGCTAAAAGCGGAGCCAAATCGACCCGGGAATATGGTTCACCAAAAGGTCTGATCTTACTTTGAATTTCATACATCTTGGTCATATTTTCTTTTTCAGTTAAAAATTTGAGGAATTTCCAAGCTTCAAGTTGATTGGAACTAAATCTTGACACTCCTTCGACCCAATAAGAAGCAAGCGAAATTAAAGGCGTCCCAGGAACAACTGGAACCGGGACAACCTTAATATCTATGTCAGGATTAGCGGCTTTGATAGCTAGTACTTCCCATGAGGGAACAATAATGATCGCTACTTTCTCCTGAACAAAAGCAGTCGTGGAACCGGGCATTTCTTCAGTCCAATACCCTTGCGGCGGCTCACTAAATTTTCGATAGATCTCTAAGGCACCAGCTGCTTCGTCCTGGTCAAGTTTATTTAAAGATCCGCCATTTTGTAATAAAAGTAATCCAAAAATATCAGAAAAATGGTCGACATTGGATGCAGTACCCATGGCAATTCCAGATGTGATCAAACCGCCGGACAGGTCTTTGACTGTTAGTTTTGGAACTATTTGGGTAATGTCATCCCAAGTCGTTGGAACGGTCGAAATGCCAGCCTTCTTAAATAGGCTTTCGTTATAAACCAAAACTAATCCATCAATTTCTAAAGGTAGTCCATAATAATAGTTACCTACTTTAAGGTCTTTTTTATGGATCGGATAAAAGGTTTTATCAAATTCCTCACCACTCATGACAGTTGGCGGTAGCGGAGCAATAATATCTTTGATTTCCGGCAGCCAAGTATTATGAAACCTAAAAATATCTGGCTTTTCAATTCTACCTTGACTGTTACCTACAGATATACTCCGACTGACCAATTTTTCCCGATAACTTTGCGGGTTCATTTTTTGATAATTTATCTTTACGTTTGGATATTTTTGTTGGTAGGCGGCGATCAATGGCTCCATCACTTCTTTGTCTTCCCATAAACCCCAGTAGATCAGATTGACCGCTTTATTACTTGGCTTACTGAAAAAAATCGCTCTGACAATTACTATAAATAAAATCAAAAAAAGAACCGCTCCTCCAATTATAAATATGTTTCGATTATTGCTTTCTTGGTATACAGGTGGGGGCAGATCAAAATTCATATCCTGAGGAGCCTCTTCAACAACAACTTCTTCTTGGTAATTTACCTCAGGTTGATTTTCTTTGCTGATTATTTTATCATCATCCATACTACCATGATATCAAATATTAGGAATTATAGAGGTAATTCTTTACTGCTTTTAGTGGTTGTACTTGGCTTGATTTTATTTGGGTCAACCATTTTATTTTTTTTAAAACAAGAAAAAAATATCAGATCTAAAATTTACCCAAATGTCTTTCTTGATAAACAAAATTTTGGATTAAAAAGTAAGGAAGAGATCGTTAATTATTATGAAAAAAAATCTTCAAAATTAAAAAATACCTCACTGACCGTTTTTTATGAGAAAGAGCCTGTGGCCACGTTTTCTGCCCAGATTCTTGATCTAAGATATGATGGAAAAACAATTGCAGAAAGGGCTTATTTAATAGGCAGATCTAGTAATACTCCTTCTAAATATTTACAAAAAATTTTAGCAATTTTAAATTTAAGAAAGTTTTATTTTGAAAGCCAAATTCAGTACGATAATAGTGAGATCAAGGATTTTTTATCTACGTCTGAGGACAGATATAATCTGCCGGCAAAAAACGCCCTATTTAAATTTGAAAAAGGAAAGGTTGTGGAATTTAGAAAAGAGTCCAACGGATTAAAGATCTTAACGGATAGATTCTTACCTGATTTTGACAAGGCCGTCAACGATCTAAAAACGGATACGGCAAATAAAAAGATCATTTTGAATTCCGAAATCATCAAACCGGAAATCAAACTGTCTGATATCAATGAGTACGGGATTGAAGAGCTTATTGCTGAAGGAAAATCTGACTATACTCATTCGATTCCCCAAAGAGTTCACAATCTGACCTTGGCGGCTTCAAAATTCAATGGGGTTTTGATCCCTAAAGGAAAAGAGTTTTCTTTTGTCGAAACGGTTGGTGATATTTCTTCGCTAACAGGATATCAACCTGCTTATATTATTAAAGATGGCAAAACTGTCTTGGGCGACGGTGGCGGTGTCTGCCAGGTCTCAACTACTTTGTTTAGAGCCGCTTTAAATGCCGGTTTACCGATTATTGAAAGGACTGCCCATGCCTACCGGGTACTCTACTATGAGAACGATTCCCAGCCGGGATTTGATGCGACCGTCTATGCACCAACTGTTGATATAAAGATAAAAAATGATACCCCTAGTTATATTTTGATTGAAACTGAAATTGATAAGGAAAATAATCTTTTGTATTTTAGATTTTACGGAAAAAAGGATAACCGCCGGATTGAAATTTCTAAAGCAACCGTCTACGATATTTCCCCAGCCCTTCCAACAAAATATCAGGATGATCCAACTCTGAAAAAGGGAGTGACCAAACAGGTCGATTTTGCCGCTGGTGGTGCAAAGACTTTTTTTTCCTATAAGGTTTTTCAAGGGGACAAGACGACCATTGATACAAAATTCTATTCCAACTTCCGTCCTTGGGCAGCGGTATATTTAGTCGGAACGGCTGATTAATTATCAGTGTTTTAATTTTTTATTGTTTTGTCATTCCCGCGGAGGCGGGAATCCAGACTAAAATCACTTTAAAATAGTTCGCAAATCCATTCCCATGCGGATTGACATTGTTTTAAGATTACTAATCTTATTTATCAGGTTATAATAATAATATGGGAATTGATTCTCCAGAATTGGCAAAATTTAATAATGCATCTCCACCTCCAGATTTTAATAATCTTCCTCTACCATATGGTAAAAAACGAATCGATGTTTGGGAAATTCGTGAAAGAATTCCTATCCGTATATGGAATTCAACTCCGCTTTTAATACCAATGCCTGATATAGAAACTAGATATGATGAAATAACTGGCGATGCTCGTTATGTTGTTGAAGGAAATGCACTTGTTGGAGATGGTGGAATGTCAGATGTTTATAGAGCTTGGGACAAGCGACTAGGTAAATATGTTGCAGTTAAGAAAATGCAAGAATGGTTATCTACGGATGAAGATTCCAAAAATTTAATTGAATTGGAAGCAAAGACTATGACAAGGATAAACCATCCTGGTATACCAGAGATATATGATTTTAATGTAGTTAGAACTCCTGACGGAAAAGAAATGCCAATAATGATAATGCAATTAGTTGAAGGGGAATCTTTATACGGTAGGTTAAATAATAACAAGCAAGTGCCATTAACTCTTGATGAAATATCAAGTATTGTTACTCAAACTGCAAACACTATTGATTTTATGAATAAAAAAGGTCTAACTCATGCAGATATAAAACCAAAAAATATTCTTTTATCTCAACCACATATTAAAATTGTAGATTTTGGATCGTCAAATTGGGTGCATGAAATGGGGACAGCAACACCTGGTTATACTGCTTTTGAGGTGTATAGTGGGAAAAGAGATATTAGGTCTGATGAGTATTCACTTGCAGCGACCGTTTATGATATTTTATTTAATAACCCCCCCCCAGAAATTGGTTTGGGCATTGCAAACAAAAAGGCCATCGAATCAAACATACTTGATCCAAATAAGTTTAAGATTAGTTTAAGTAAAGAAAATAAAAAAAAACTTATTAAAATATTAGTGAAAGGTTTAGCAGAAAATCCTGACGATAGATATCAAACAAGTACTGAATTTGCACAAGAGCTTTCTAAAGTTATCTCAACTACACAATCTTAGATTTAGCTTCAAAAATATCCTCAATCCAACCCTATGAGGATTGACATTGTTTAATGTTAAAAACATTATTAAGGCTTTATTTACGTGTTTGGGGTTTGTTAAATTCTTGAGGAGAGACAAGTTTAAGCCCTCTCAATAAGTGGTTTCTATTTGGGACATAATATAGTGGGGACGAAGTTGTGTTTGACTACCAGTCTCGTGGCCTGTTTTTCTTGCGTGTTCAGATTGAAACGTTTGAGCTTCTGCGAGACTTAATGCAGGGTCAAGTAGCGCAATTGATCCGCAGGCAGTACACATTAAATTAAAACCAGGGTGAGTAATTAATTGATTCCATTGAGCTTTTACCATTGACCTATTGTATCAACACTATTTCTTAAAATCAAATATGCCCTGTTATAGCAGTCTATACTCAAAAGTTATTCGTAAATCCTCCAAAAGCAAAATTAAAAAAATACTAGGATAAAAAAATGGATAGCTTCTCCCCCATAACGGTTTACGGGTATGTTTTAGAATTACCGGAACCATCTCGCTCTTCCCAGTTTATAATGAAGATCTTTATTTCGTCTTTCCCCAATTATTTTTGCCGGAACGCCCCCAACCATGGCATATGGCGGGACGTCTTTGGTAACGACGGCGCCGGCTCCAACTATTGCTCCCCTGCCAATTATCACTCCTGGAAGAACTATTACTCTTGGCCCGATAAAAACATAGTCTTCAACTTTTACCGGGGCTGAAGTTGCAACAAAATTTTCTTGATTGACATCGTGTTGACTATTGTAGATCATCACGTCGGTTGCAATATCAACGTGACTCCCGATTGAAAGTAAGTCACGGCCATCTAGGACAACTCCCTCTCCTATGATCGAGTCCTCGCCGATGACAATATTTCTTGGATCGTAAAATCTGGCTTTCATATGGATAGTTGAACCTTTACCAATTTTTATTCCGGCTAATCGATAAAAAAAGCGACGGCAACAATGAGAAGGGATCCAACCGACCAAGTGAAGCAGAAACACCTCAAATTCAAGAAGAATATTTTTTATCCTGCTAATAACTTTTCCAAAAACTTCGCCCATTGTCAATGTTTTTCCGTCTTTATCATGGATCATGTCTAAATTATATCAAATTATACTTTCCTCTTGTGAGCCTTCATTGAATAAGCGCCGAACCTTGTGCCCACACTTTGCTGCCAATAAAGTTCGCGTCCGAGTTTGTTGCGGCGAAATAAGTGAATAGTGGAGATGCTTTGATACGCATTTAAACCGGCTATTTGCCCCTCTATCCGTATAGCTTCAAAATCTTGTGTTGGAGCTCCCTTATTACCACCCTGCAGATAAATTGGGTAAGTCCCGGCATGAAATACACAAAATTCTTGAATACTTTCCGCTAATGGAAGTTGTACCGCGCCTGCTTCTAATGCTGCTTCTCGGCCTACCATATGGCATTATTATAATGAAAATTATTATTTTTACAAATAATCATAAAGTAAAATTTTGAAGTAGAAATATTTATTTATTTCTAGGAAGTTCCCTGCCGAAAGGAAGTTCACTTTTGTCGGTCATTCTTACTGCCCAAAAAGAAGTAGGAAAAATATTTAATCTCCTATTTTTCATTCCGCTGACCAATGTTTCCTTTGCAATATAAGGTTTGAAAGTTGCCGGAAATGTAAAAAGGCCAGCTCCAGGATTTTTATTTATATTGAGTTTCATGATTCCATAAAGCTCTTTCAGATTTTGTTCAGGATATCTTTTATAAACAAAGGATGTATCGGCATTTCCCGGGACATTAAATGATGCCTTTTCATTTCTTTCAATTCCTTTTATCATTTGCATTTTTTCTTCAACTTCCATAAATATTTCTGCTTTTCCGTCTATCCATTTGATCGCAATTGGTGAAGTTTGTCCGTCTGTACCAATAACAAAATCATAGCTCTGTTCTTCAATAATTTTTTTATACGTTAACCAAACAGCATTTTCTTTTGCTGAAAAATCTATTTTTGGGTTTTCATTATGAGGATCTTTATGGAGCCAAAATTTGCCGTGATTATGGTTAGCCCAAAAGGAAAAGGAGTTTTAATTCCAGTTTCTTGAAGACTTTTAAAATCGTGTCTTGGAGGAAAATTTAAATGACGACTATGTTCGTTTGGCATGAAGACTATTATACCAAGCTAAAGCCAAAAAATAATCAAATTTTTAATATCATATCTCTTTCATGTTTATTTAATTGTCCTAACAATTAAAAATATATATTTTGTAGGTTATACCCTACTGACAAATAAAAAAAAGTCGTTTATTATTTATTTATGGATTTAGCAGTTAGTAAAATACTGTATAAAAAGAAATATTTTTGGTTTAAAGCACTGTCTAATTCATGCAATAGTTTGGCGTCAGGATGGTTTGCAACTTTATTTATTTATCCAGGAATAGGTTTTTATTTAAAAGAATTTAATTGGTTAAATTTCTTTATTTTGATACAATCATTTATATTCGGGGTTATATTTTTAGTATTATCAGTTTTTTTAGATAAAAAATAGCATGATCGATCTCTGGGGTTTATTAACAAGTGTCCAAGTATCAACAGCCTTGGTTTTGATTGCAGTATTTTTAGGTTTATTGACAATAAAGAAATATAGCAAATAAATTCAATCTACTTTTTCAAAGGTCAAATTTTGAAAAATATGTTTTTTCTTTTGCTATAATGCCCTAAATATTATGGAAGGATACGACCCATGGGGAAACCGGCCTAAAGGCACCCCTGATCCAATTAAAGTTCCTGCCGAGGCAAGTCTCAAATTTACCCTATCATTGATTCCTTTAGGACTTGGCATAATAATTACAGCTGCAACTTTCATTGCTCCGCTTTTTAAACCATTAATGTCTCCAGATGCGCAAGCTGCGACCGACCTGTTAACCTCAACCTTTTGTAAAGGAATTGAAGTCTTATCTGTTGGATATCTTGGAATAAGATCGGGTGTCAATTATTTTAGAGCAACCACAGCTCTGCATAATTTTAATAGACAAGAAGCAAAAAGACATTCAGATGAAATTTCTCACTTAGGACATCGATGATGATTATTTTAAAGTTTCGGCATCTATCTCTTGTCCTTCTTTCATAAAATAAATAATTTGCTTGAAGTCAAATTTTATATAATTTCTTTCTCCAAGAATTTAAATAATTGAACCATGGCGAGAGTATCAATTCTGCAATAATCTAAAAGGTCTTTCATAATTTTTTCCTTTTTTTCAGTAT
>CABIKN020000007.1 GCA_902200405.1 Candidatus Roizmanbacteria bacterium
AAACTGGTAATACTTTCAGTATGCTCTAAAATTTATTGAGGAGCAAGTCTAATTAACCACTTAGCCGGAAAGATATTTGCTACTGACCCAGCCTATCAAAATGCACGTGATACTTTAGGGACATCTCAAGCTGAAAGGGAAAGGACTTTAAAGGCCGTTATTGAGCATTCTTTTCCAGCTGAAAATTCACTTGACTCCGAAACTTATAGTCGCTTACTGGTAGCCACTTTTCAAAAAGAAGAAATTAGTCGTCAGTTGATTCTTAAACATATTGAAGGTGGGGCGGATTTTGGTTTGAAACCTCATGAAATTGCCGTCCTAAAAACCTCTTGTGAGTTGGGTAGAGTTTATGATGAGTTAGGTTTAAGGTGGCGTGAGGAAGTAAAGTTGCACCCAGAAAAATATGGGACCAAAGATGAACAAGGAAAAGCGCAGGAATTAGGACTGGATAATCGATATGCGATGATTGTTGAGGACGGGATAGATAACTATAAGGAGGTTCCGTGGCTAGAAAAATTTCCTGAAGAGGTAGAGGAAATCTCAAAAAAATGGCAAGAACTGTCAGGCCAACTTTTACAAGGTGATTCTAATCCTGACGCTAAAGCTCTTGGCAAATATTTCTCCCTTTATGCAAAAGCTTTTGCAGCTCAAATGCCTGACGGACAGACTTTTAACAAAGAAAACATGGACGAAATGTGGAAAGACGTTGATCGGGTTTGGATGGGTGTTACCGGACCGGTCCAACCAATTGGGAGCCGTGAATACGGGTACTATGACAGTAGCGGCATTCGGGCTTTTCCTGATTTCCGACTTTCATTTTTAGTTGACGAAGAAGTGATCAAGACTGATATTCAAGCAACAAAAAAAGCTATGCAAAAGCATTTAGGGATACGATTTGGTCCTTACGACGTTTTTAAAGATACTAAAAAAGCACTCGATAGTGTGGTCATTTATCCGATAGTCGATATTGTTTATACCGGATCACTGGATTTTCAACCAGCCGGTCAATCACTACCTAACGAAGAAGCCGTCTTTAAAGAGTTTGGGACAAAATCATTTATTAACGCTGAAGTTGCAAGAGGACGTTGGTTACTTTCACAACAGGTATTTAAAAAAGTATTTAAAGATGAAAGTTCAGCGTCGTTATTACAATCTGTCAATGTTGACAAAGATGGGGTCGCCAACGCTTTGGCAGGTCACGAACTCGGAGAACCATTATTTCAAACCGAATTAATATATCAACAACTTGGGAATCAAAATATGACCCTACTAAATGAGGACTTGGCCAATCTATGTATTTCCGGAATTATGAGGGATCGGGTTGCCGCAGGTGAATTAGATAATAATGATTTAATAAATCATGCTGTCTACCTGCTTGGTACCTATCTGAGAATGATTAATACTGGTCGGGAGTCGCCCACCTTACAGCCATATTATATTGGCAATGCTTTGCAAGGATTAAGGAGAATGATTGATTCTGGTTTTATTCATAAAGATGGTGATGATTGGAAAATAAATCCGAATAATATTGAAAAATTATTTGAAATTACCGAGTATGATTTAGAAACAATTGTCAAATTTTCTGAAAACGGTGATCGTAAAAAGGCTGAAGACTATCTTGCTTTAGCTCAGGAGACTGACGATATTAAAGATATCATTGAACACATAAAACCTGGTACATTTTCACAGCATAGATAAGAAGAATACTTTTTAGGCCTTTCGTCCGTATTTTTTTTAAGTGCTGTTGATAATTTAAAAAAGTTAAGAATAAGAAAACTCGTCAGGTAAAACAAATTGAAGCTGATCATCGTTTAAAGCAGGATTAAGCTTTCCAACGGGAGTTTCGAGAACCTGTTTTGCTGTTTTCTCATCCCACATCAAATATGCTAAAAATTCTTTTGGAGATATTTCTCCTTTATTAGCCATATTTAATCCTCTCATAACAGCTTCAACGTCAGCATAATTTTCTAATTCTAACGTAACAAAATCTTTTGGTAATTGATTATGAGAACCCAAATATTGGTACTTACCAAACCAACCAGCAATCATTACAATATGCTTAGAATTTTTTTTGAAAGTGAAGTTTTCTTTTGCAAAGTTATTATTTGTTGGAAATACACAGACAGCTGATATAGGTTTATTTTCTACTAAATCAATAGGGGAAAAACCTTGAGTTTGATCTCTCAAAAACAAACCTTCAATTTTAATTTGTCTAAATATATTTCCCAATTTATCTTCTATATGGTTTCTTTTTGGACCATTTGATGACTGTTTGTAAATGGGCTGACCAGATCCATCTATTGTTGTTTCAAGGTAGCCAAAAAGCGTTCTCTTTTTTTTGACTTTCACTACATCTCCTCCATCATAATTATGAGCTGAAATACCACTTTGTCTGGCAGTTATTCTGCTTAAAATACCGGCCAAAGTAATAAAATTATCATTGGTTTCATTATCAGAGGGTTTTAATACCAAATTCGCAGTAACTTTATTAAGAAATATTTTATTAGTCTCAGTCTTTTTTAATACATCTTTGAAACTAATTCCTTTTCGTGGGGATAAAATTTGTTGGGAATTTAAAATAGATTCAGGTGTAGGCGCATTCATAACAGATATTGTATCATTTTTTACGCCTTTCGTCCGTATTTTTCTTTGGAGAGTTGGATAATTTTTTCTTTATTGTCATTCTTCATGGCTGGGAGGGGGAGAGTCGTTACCGGGAAAGGGGCCGAAGTCATCCCGTCAATTGATAGTTTCAAAACCGCTTCAAATTTGCCCAGGGAAACCAAATCATTTTCCGTATAAATCTCGGCGTATTCGCGGGTCAAGACGTAGGCATCGCGGGCACCAACAACAAATGACATTAAGGTACCAACATTACCAAAGATGGCTCGGGTGACTTCCTCATCAAGCTGTTCAATATATTGATTAGCTAAAGTTAAAGACAATCGATATTTACGTGCTTCTGATAAAATTTTTATAAATGACTGGGTAGCGAAGTTCTGGAACTCATCAACATAAAGGAAAAAATCTTTTCTATCTGCTTCTTTCATAAAAGATCGGTTCATGGCAGCCAGTTGAATTTGAGTAATTAACATTGCTCCAAGTAGGGCAGTGTTATCTTCACCTAATTTGCCTTGAGAAAGGTTAAGAATGAGGATTTTACCTTCATTCATTATCTGTTCCAAATCAATTGATGATTTTGTACGGCCAATGATATTTCTAATCATTTTTGAGGTGACAAACTGTCCGACTTTATTTTGAATAGGGGAGATTGCCTCAGCTTTTAGACGGTCAGGCATTTTAGCAAATTCTTTTTCCCAGAAATCCTTTAAAACGGGATCTTGAAGCTCACGGACGACCTTTTTTCTGTATTCAGCGTTTGATAAAAGCGAGAGAATATCAACAAGAGTTGCTCCCGGCGACTCAAGTAAGGTTAGAATTACATTCCTTAAAATATATTCAAGTCTTGGCCCCCAGCTATCCTTATATAGTTTATTAAAAATTGAGACGATACCAGATGCTACTAAATCCTTTTGTTGTTTATTTCTAATTTCTAGAACATTTAAAGAAAATGGCCGTTCGGTGTCAAAAGGTTCAAGGTAAACAACATCGTTCATTCTTCGCTTAGGAATAAAATCCAGAATGGTTTCAGATAGATCTCCGTGGGGATCAATAATACCAACACCGCGGCCTTTTCGTATATCATCAATCGCCATATTGGCGATTAACGTAGACTTTCCAACCCCAGTTTTTCCGATAATATAGACGTGTTTACGGCGGTCTTCAGTTTTAATTCCAAAAATTGTTTCTTTGTTTTTAAACTCAGCCTTGGCAAAAAAATTAATATTGTTCTTTTCTTCATCGGTTGCCGACTCCGGTACAACTGGTAGATTTTCCGGAGGCTCACCAAGCAATGTCTTTCCCCATGCCATATTCTTTATTCCGGCTAATAAATATCCAGGTGGATGCCAAAGAGTAGCCAACTCTTGAGCGTTTAAAATTTGACTTTGGTGTTCAAAATAACCAATTTTTCTTGCCTTTATTCTATTAATTAGTGTTTTTCTAAAAAATATATTTTTTTTGAAACCATATTGATTTCCCTCGCCGAGCGAAAAACTTCCAAAAGTACCAGCTAAATTTGTCATGTATGGATATGGGTCTATTTCATTATTTGTTGATCCGACGACGAGTCGAATCGCAGCTTTTCCTCCTTGAAAAGAAGCTTTTTTCATAATCAGTAGTTTTTGCGGGTTTTGGCCGTATTTATCTGCTGTTTCATCGTAGGTTAGGTGGCGCGCAGCGGCAACGGCAGCATCAGCCCAAGCAAAATATGCCGGAGTAATCGAGATTTGAACTGCAAACTTAAGATAAGCCGGCTGCTTTGATAGAAAACCTAGAAGAGCTGATAGCGGATCGACATCTTTAAAATCAAAATACGTCTTGGTTGGTAAATAAGAGTAAGAATTTAAGACAACCTCACCAACTGAAAGTCTCTTCGATTTAAACACTATATTCATCGGATCGCTGGTTTTTTTGACTGTCGAAGTCGGGAAAGATGAAGAAACAAGACTACTTATCAAAGTTTCGGCAGTAGAAGGAGTGGTCACATAAAAATATAACTTTTGTGAGATTAAATAGATCTCAAATGCGTAAGTTTTTGGATGAAGAAACCATCTTTTCCAAAGTGGGATATGAGAGGGGAGAAGTGAGGCAAAGATCTGGGTTCCCGACTCAATTGGAGTCTCGTCATCTTTCGGGTTGCGGATTTGTAGATGGGATAAGTTATTCATGTTTTTCCTTAATTAACAGTATAGATAAGAAAGTGATCGCAAGCAAGGCAAACCCCAAAAATTCTAAATACTGCGGCCAGAAGATTATTGTCACCTTACTTGTCTGACCGTCTATCTTCCACCCATTCGCCCAGTCGTTGACTAAAACATGATCGAGAATTTTTCCGTTGGTAAAAGCGATCCATCCGGGGTTGTAAGATTGTGATAAATATATAATTGAGTCATTATTTACTTGTTCTAATTCAACCTGATAAAAACCAATATTATTATGAATAGCTAATGATGTAATCAATTTGCCTTTTAATTCATTTAGAATATCAGTTTTAGTAAATTTAATGGATGTTAAAAACCGGTATGGAATAGGATTGATAGATATTTCTTCGATCGAATTTCTTGAGACCATATTTCCAATCGAAATACTGTCTAAGATCAGAGAATATCCTAAACCATCATTTTCCATTGGTGGTTGAACAAAAAAAGAAGTTGGTAAATTATTATTTTTTGATAGATAAGTATCAATGTCTTTTCTTTTAGAATTATTATTAATCAAGTTAAGAAGCAAACTTTTTCCTTCAATATTTTTGGCCTTTATGCTGATTAAATAACCTAACTGATGGGTAAGATTGGGAAGGTTAGTTGTTAAACAGCTTGAGCCATCTTGGCTATTTAATAATATTTTATTTTGATCGTTTTCGACAATATTCTCCAAGGAATATTTATTTGAAGTGAACGAATTACATGTTTGGGCTTGATGAGTAAAAAAATTGTTATCAGTCTTAGAATCGTAGCTATATAGACCTCTAATTTTCGGAACATAAACACTAAGAATATAACTTGTTTCATCAAAATATACTTGAGGTGGGAGTTTCTTGGTTTTTGATAAGTCGTTTTTATTATATTCTGTAATTTCGAGATCATCTGCTTTTGGAATGAAAGCTTTAGAAAACTCTTTTGGTATTTGAGTTTTAAAAATATAATAATCATCATTTTCTTCAAGAGAAAATTCTTGGTTTTCTTGCTTTTTTCCTGTAAATAAAGAACGAAAAGGATAAAATATTTGAGCCTCTTCCGGTTTCTCAGAGCTTAAATAATCACCATGGTCTTCAAAAGCTTTATCATAGTTATTCCAATTATATTTTGGAGAAATAGTTATTAAATTATTATTTATAGAAATAAAATTGTTTTTAGGTATAGATGGAACTTCATAGATTTCTAATTTTCCAAAACCAGTAAGATAATTAATCTTAGTTGATTGACTTATCAATGCTTTTAATTGATCATTAAATAAAGTTTTTGGTGAAGGATTGGTGACAATATTGTTATCTAAGACAAGCCAGTTAATTTGATATTTGCTAAGTATTTTTTCAAAAAGGCTCAAGTTTTTTGAATATACCGCTTGACTGAGTTCCCAATAATAATTTTCATTAATATTGCTGTAACCGTCAAAAGCTCGATCTAAAGTTGGTTGTTTCACTCCATACCATAAAAATCCTGTCCCTACATATCCCCATGAATAATAATTCCAATTCCAGTAAGACGGTTGTGGGAAAAGAGCAATCTTACCTAATGGTTCCTTATCAAAAAAATTCATGAGTTCAAAATATTCTTGAGGAATTTTGATCTTTAATTTTTCATAGATCAGATTGCCGAAAAAAGCAGGTAGAGTAGTTAATACTAACGAAACGATTAAAAGTGGAATTACTAATTTTTCTAATTTGAATTTACTAAGCTTGCCGTGTAAAAAAGCTATTCCAAAAGCAAAAAATATTGAGTAAGAAAAAATAGCTAAATTGCCGAATTTTGTAAAAGGTACTCGAAAAACCTGAGAAAAAAAAGGTATATTCCTTAAAAAATCGTTGGCTAAAGAAATAATCGGGGTATTATTAGCCAAAATAATAAAAGAAAATATAAAGAGAAGAAAAAAAGACGGCCAGTACTTATTTTTTTCCCTAAAGCTATATATAATTCCCAAAATAATTACTAAAAATTCAGTAACTAAAATAATTTCAATCGGTTTTTTATCTATATAATTTTTCCAAGGGGTCATCATGTAGACGTATTTATTACTTGAGTCAGTATCTGCATAATCAAACAAAAAACTTTTTAGCTTGATAACATTCTTTAAATCTCCATATTTTTTATTTTGCAGATAAATATTTTCGGTAGACATATAGCCCATATGTGATTCTGAAGGAGAATTAATATTAGTTTTTACAAAGTAAAAAAAGTTAAAAAGCCAGAAGGAGTTAATTAAAAAAATTAAAGAAAAAAGTATAAAAAAACGTTTAATTGTTTGTTTTGTTTTATTTTTAAAGAAATATCCGATGCCAATGAGACTTAAAGCTATAAGATAGACTACAAAAATAGTTGGTACATAATTTTGGGGAATAGCCAAAAAATTGACTATAAAAAAAGTTATTAAGTTTTTTTTATCAGGTTTTTCAAGGGTATTTAGAAAAATATAGATTAACCAAGGTAAAAATCCAAAGAAAACGACGAACGGATCAAAGGGAGCGTAAAAGATTTGGACGGTTCCTAAATTAAGGATATAAAATAATGCTCCGCTCAAAGCGGCCGTTTCATTTCCAAGGAAACGTAATAATTTTTTTATGCCGATTCCTCCCAAAAGAAGCATGAGAAAAGTAAAGACGTATCTAAGGGCGGAAAGCGGTAAAAAAAATGACATCAACCACAAAAAAAGCAGACGGGGAATATCGGCCGCAATCATCAACCCTCCAACAGCGCCTAACCCCTGGTATTCTTGCCAGCCAGCAAAGATCTCTCTTTGCAGATTTAATTTAAAATTAAATTCCGGATGAAGATTGTCCCAGCCGGAAAGCCAAGTGCCAGGGAGGTAGTTAGCTATAAACAAAATAAGGACTGTTAAGAAAATTATCAAATAAGGGAATATTTTTTTAAGCATTTTTGGTTAATATCCCGGGAGATAGCCGGTATTTGTAAACATTTTTTTTGAATTTATTATCTTTCTTCATTATAAATAATTTGTTTAAAGTAATCCTTAAGAAAAAGTATAGACTTTCAATAATTTTTTCAGGAAGGAGTGAAACTAATATTAATTGTGCGATGTTAGTAAGAATACCTTTGAGATCTGGTGAGAGACCGCCAAACATGGCTTTAACTCTAAGTTTTAGTAAAGAATAGAATATATTTTTAATATTAACTTTTTTAGTTGAATTGTCAGGGTGTTGACGGTAATAGAGTAAGGTATTTGCTAAATTGGAGACCTTACCTTGTAATAACAATTTAAATAAAAGTTCATGATCTTCAAAATAGTGGTGAACAGTAGAGTAAAATTCAAAATCCTTTGGTAAGAGCGATCGATTTATCATCATTGATCCAGCTTGAAGACTCATAGTCATAAAAGCCATTTTTCTGATTGCTTCATTAGTAAAAGGAAATGTTTTTTTACCTAACACCTTATTTTTTTCATCGATCATTACACACTGTCCACCGACGGCCAAAATTTCAGAATGGTTTTTCAGATAATTTATTTGCAACTGTAGTCTATTTTTTGGCATTACATCATCAGCATCAAATCGAGCTAAGTATTTTCCTTTAGCATTTTGTATAGCTAAATTAGCCGCGGCTCCCAATCCTAAATTCTCCTTTAAACTATAAATCCTAATTCTTGGGTCCTTTTTAGCTACTTTTTTCAAAAGTAATAAAGAATTATCAGTTGAACCGTCATTAACAGCCAAAAGCTCCCAGTTTTCATAAGTTTGATTTTTTATACTATCAATTGCAGCCACCAAAAAATCTCCGGCATTATACACTGGCATTATGATCGAAACCAATGTATGATTTTTCATTATTCTCATATTGTCATTCCCGTGAAAACGGGAATCCCGTTTTAAAATTATAATTAATAATATCTCTTTCCTCTAATCACCAAGTGTCGATGAGTATAGGAAAGACATAGTAAGGGGGTATAAGGATTTTGATCGCGGAAAGCGAAGAGCGCAAAAATGCGATCAAAATCAATGGTATTCCCAAACTATGTCCTAGAGGATCTCTTAAGCGATAAACTGCTTAGTTGATAGAGGTCCTCCATTAGGGTTGGTTACTGCTGAACCCAGTCGTACGTGCAAATATTGCCCGCCTCGTTTTGAACTGTGGTTTCCCACCAATTCATAAAGGCAGTCAATTGATCTGCAGACGGCTTTGTCCAGACGCGGATGCGACCAGCGGCCTCAATCTCGTAGGTTCCCGGCGAAAGCCAGAATCCATGGCAGTTGCCAATTTTTTCGAGATTAAAACTCTCGCTGTTGAGGACTGATACGGCCCACCAAAGCGCGGCAATTTCGCCTGGTTTCACGGTGTAAGTCCCGGAAACGAAGGGTTGCGCGTCGTTGGGCACAGTCCACTTTTCGAGGTTCGAAAAGTCAGCGGGGATGACGTTGGGGGCGGCGGGGCCTTCGGGCATGGGCGTGTTGATCACAGGCACGGGAGTGTCTATGACAACGGGGGACTCGATGGTCGCGGGGGCGGCCTGAGTCGTGGTGAAAACGGGGTTGGCGGCTAAAGTCGCACGATTTGCAACGAAGGCTGTTAAGCCGACGAGCAAACAACACCCGAGGATCAAAACAGCGATTCCGCCGATGATCCATTTTTTGTACACGTTCCACAACATTGTTGCGGGTCCTACAGGGGTAGCCATGGAAATTCTCCTTTAAACTAATACGGATTCATTTCACACTAAGCGGTTCACGCAAAGTGGTTTACAGCGTTAGCTGAAGGCCATAAGAGTCGGTAGACTCAGCTGCCTAATTTTTAGCGAGCATCACTCGTAGAACTTGGCATCACCTCCTTTCAAAGGTCTTTCTGATTAACCACCAAACACTGCTTTCAAAGCAACATACCAAAGACCGGTATATACAAGCAGGTAGGTGACAATGCCCAATACAACAACGACCACAACCGCGATCTGGATGATTTGTTCTTTAGAGTAGATATGCTTGTGGCATTCTAAACATTTCATTCCTACGACCTGGTGGGGTGTGTTACAATGGGGGCATACCGTTCCAAAAACAATTGGTTCCTTCTTCTTTTCCATTTCTTATTCTCCTTTTGATTTTTATTTCTTTCTCATTTTTTTATTTGAACAAAGCTATTAATACAATTACAAACACAACCGCAATTATTGGACCCAACAACTTACTCACCTCCTTTCTAGAATGACTTGCACTCTGAAGCAAACTATTAAGTTAGCGCCAAAGTGCAAGCCAATCTTTCCCTACTTAAAATAATCCTATTTGTATAGAATTATTTGTTTCGGAAAGAAAGGAAGATTTCAGGTTTGGTTCGTGTTCAAATTCACCATGTTTCCCGTGTGCCCATAAAATGCCCATATAAAATATAGTAACCTGATTTGTTCTTTCGAACAAAATAGACACGCTTAAACCTTTCCAGGCTCAAGCTATTTGAGCCCTTCCGGATCCAAGATGTCTATACCCATTTTGTTAAAGTGCTTGTCCCTCCGTAGCTCGTTAGAGCGAAGGGGGACGACGGATTTGAGCTATCTAAGCTAACAGACAGTTTTGATCCGTCACTTCTTCCCACTATCAAAAAATAGCGGGGACTAGTTATTTAAAAGCTCCGCCCTTAGGCGGAGAAGCTAGTCCCCGCCGGGACGAAACAATTTTCTTGGACAAAAAAATGCCCAAGAATTAGGAGGTCGCTCAGCGACCCCCAGATTCCTGGGTATTTATAAAATCTAGTTCTCTCGTTAATGGTATGCTTCGTCCCTTAAACATATGACCTGTAGTATAGCATAAAGAAGGGTGAAAATCAACTATAGTATTGGATATAGTAAGCTAAAGTATTTTATACACAATGAAGACACAAAGGCCGAAATAGAGAAGCTATGAGATTAAAATAAACATTAAGTTTTAACCGTTTAACTGTTTTTGAAGAAGATTAGGCTCTTTTCCTAAGATAGATTCCAGCTCCGACTCCGGCAAGCTGAATAGCCATTAAAGCTAATCCCATTTCAGGACCAGCGCTAGGCACTTTTGGAGGCGTAGAGACCTGTTTTTCGATACAAAATTGAGATGAATCGTCGTCAGAAGTTGTGTTTGAAGAGGCTACAACTTTGTTTACAAGGCAGAACAGTCCTTGATTGGCTGGTAAGTTGGCCTGTGAGTTTATCTGCATTTTAAAGTAATAGGTTTTTTGTTCGTCAACATTGAAAAACCCTGCATCCCAAGAAACTGTCCTGGTAGACGCATCAAACGTTCCTGGCCCTTCAATCGGTGTCAAATAAGCTGGAACAAAATCTTTGGCGATCATTCCACCAAAAGTGGTAGTTGAAGTATTTTTTATCGTCACTTTAAACAAGACGAATTCACTTGGTTTATAACGCGGATCAGAAACGGAAAGATTATCGACGTATTCGGAAGTGCCCGGTTTGGCAACCATCTTATCAACTAATATAGAATATGATTGACAAGGGGACTCGTACTGTCCGCCACAACCAGCGGCGACTGAAACAGTAACAGCAAGAAACGAAAAAACTATTGCTAAAAAAACAAATACTTTTTTCATAAGTGGTGAAATTATACTATAAGATTTATCAGATGTCAACTATAGGCTTCCTAAATTTTCAATTTTCAATTTTCAATTTTCAAAGTATAATATCAGTATGATTAAATTGAATGCCAAAGAACTCCGTGATGTTGATGAGAATGATGTTGAAGTGGCTGAAAAATTAAAGAATCTAAAACGCCGCCCAATGTATTTCATCCTGGAAAATATCTATGATACCTATAACATCGGCGGATTGTTTAGACTTGCTGATGCCTTGGCAATTGAAAAGATGTATATTTGTGGGGAAAGTGAAATACCCCCGAATTCAAAGATAAAAAAGGCTTCGATTGGGACATATAAAGTTGTGCCATGGGAATACAAAAAAACTGCTAAAGAAGCCGTTGAAGAATTCAGAGATGAGTCGCAAAATTTTCCCGCCTCATCTCCACAAGTTATTGCCGTCGAACAGGCGAAAAATTCAATTCCTTACCAAAAAGCCGATTATTCTTTGCCTTTGGCATTGATTTTTGGCAATGAAACTTACGGAGTAACCGAGGAAACTTTAAAATTAGCCGATCAAATTGTCGAAATCCCAATGTGGGGGATTAATAAATCACTAAATGTAATCGTATCAGCTGCGATAGTTAGTTATTTTGCTTCTGTTTTATAAAGCTTCATACCGAAATTTTTTGGCGGAAGAATTTAAACCGCAAAAAATTTGGTATCTTCGCTTTTTTCCAAATTAATTTTATATAGGCTAAATAATATCATGATTAATCCCATATAGTAATATAATTAGTGAAAAGATATATATCATAAATAGCCTTCCAATCCGCTTAAATAATCATAAATAAAAATGCGCTTGACATTTAAAATAATATCCTTTAATGTTTAATTATAGGATTAATTTTAATTATAAGTTTTGATTAAAGACTGATCAAATTTTAATCATAAAATCATTTCAAAACTATGAAAACTTATCGACTAATAGGCTTTGATGATTCAAACTTTTCTGAAAGTTTATGGTCAGGATAAAGAAGATTAAACGCAGTGTTAAGTTAGAAACTTATACGCCGCCGAGTCCAAAGAACTTATCTGAGGGCCCGGCGCGTTTTTTGTATGCGCCTATCTCATCGTTGCTTCCTGGTCAGGTAAAGTACCCTTAAAAATCAATTTATTCTCCTCAAACCGAGCCTCTTTTGCAAAAAAGAAACTACTATATCCGGCCAGGTGATTATTGATATAGTCGATGATAAGACTCTTTTTATTATTTACCTTTGCTAAATCCGTTAACATGTCAATTGAAAGTTGGGCATTAACCGGCTTGATTAATTGAAATGACGGCCGTTGAAAAGCTAAAAATTTATCAATCGGCAGGGGGATCCGATTAAGCTCAAAAGATTGAGGTTCAAAAATTGCTACTTGGTTGTCTACAAGTGAGGTTTTTATTTTTAAATAAACAACAGGCTGGGGCGGCAGCAATTTCATGATAAATGTGGCTGCCACCTTTGGAATTCCCATAAAAGCGGCATAACTGGGGAAAACCGCCTTATTTATACCGGTTGAAATTTCTGCCGATCCATCAGCGTTAAATTTGACCTGAGCGTTATTATAAGGCCAGTATTTCCAAGGAGGATTATTCATTAAAGCCGTCATTTGAGCTGATGTCCAATTGGTATCAACATTATGTCTTCCAAATCTTTGGATACTTTGTTCATCTGAAGTCGAAGAGGGAAGAGTTGTCCATTCAATATTGCTTTTGGCTCGGGCTTCAACACGGTCCTGTTCGGTATATCTGACTCCAAGATCCTTCGGTTTATTTGTTCCTAATAATTTCGAGACAGCCGGAATATATCCGATGTATCCAAGACCTAAAATAATTGCTACAATCGAAAAAAGAAAGACAATCAAGAAAAGTCTTCCAATAAGTTTCATAAATATTTGAAACTGATAATGTATATTATACAAATTTATTTAATGAAAGGAATCACTCCAAGGAAGCTGAAAGCGATGATGATAAGGACGCTAATAAAAAACTTCTTGGCAAAAGAACGACTGCCTTGGGTAAAGGCATAGCCTGATTTTGAGAGTAAATTAACAGCATTAGCTAATATTAAAGTGACAACTCCGGTCTGGTAGCTGATAGTCTTTCCGGCGAACTCTGCCGTGTTGATCGTCACCGCATCAAGCCCGGTAACCGCTCCAAGAACTGTACTGATAATAAATCCATTACTACCAAATATTATTAAGGAAAACTTGGTGGCGATTTTTATAAACAAAAATAGAAGGGCAAATTTTAAGGCCGGGACCAACGAAAATAACCTGTCTTTTTTTAAGTTTTCTTTAGTTTCAATTAAGTTCTCCAACTTTTTATCTTCTTTTTTAAGAAAATACAAACCAATTAAAACTGCGGAAGCTGTGATAGAAAATATATAGATTAAGTTTTTTGATAAAAATATCAAATTAACAGAAGCGATCAAAATGAATAGTTGAAGAAAGCTGGAAAAATTGGCAAAAATGGCCGCAGCCACCAAACGATCTGTGTTTTTTGAATGTTTGCTTTTTTGAGCCAGAGATTGAGTAGTTGAGGTCGAGGAAATAAATCCACCGGCAATACTTGTCAGTAGCCAACCCTTTTTTTGACCGATGGTTTTTTCCAAAAAATATCCGGCAATTTCAACCCCAGTAACTAGGGCGACCACTTTCCAAAGACTAAAAAAATTAATTATTTCCAGATTCAAAAATTTATCAAAATTTATTTGAAATGTTGATAAAATACTTTTCAAAAAAGGAACATCCTTTAAAAAAATAGGAGCATCAGGGAGAAAGGGGAGTATTACCAAGGCTATAATGGCATAACTGATGAACGATTCCATCTCAAATTGTTTTATACCAGCTACAAACAATTTTATTTTTTGTTTCATGGAGAGGATCAGCATCAAAATCACGACCATGGCAATAATTAGTTGAACCGGAAAAATATTTAGTCCTACAAATATTCCAATAAGATAACTCCAGAGTATAGCCAGTTCCGTCGTCAACCCATTATCTTTTGTTGATAGGCTTCCGAGTACGTAATAGGCAAGCAAAAGTGCGCAAAAAGTAACAGAAATAATTAAAAATATGTAGAAATGGGATTGAAATAGGATTCCGGCAATTGCTCCAAGGGTCGTGATCAAAGCAAAACTTCTTATCCCGAGGCTTCCGACTCCGCTTCTTTTGGTTTTATCAATCTGTTGCTCATATGACTCTCGCTCCAACCCAATCGCCATCCCAAGCAAGAGTGACAGAAGCAGTTTCACAGCAACGGATAAATCCATATTGGAGTATTATAGCAGAACAAAACTAGTTTTTAAGCCTTACAACCACGTCAGTTGGATGAGGCTAATTGTATTATTCACCCTCTTCAAGAATTTGGATTAAATGATTAAATATCTTCAATGTTAAATCCATTTTCATTTCTTGTCTTGATTGGATAGACAATGTTACTTTTTTTGTGATTGGTTCATGCCCCGGTATGATAATTGAATAGTAAACGCCACCAGATTTTTTATCTTTAAACTCTTCTCTTGTATCAGGAGTGTCAAGTAATCCAGTAACACCTATGGCAATTACACTCGTTAATACGTTATTATCGAATTCAAAAGTATTATTTTCGGTTCGTCTAACAAATACTGTTTCCGCCAATTTAAAAGCAGTTATCTTACTATAGAGTTTATCTTTTCTTAGTGAATAATGAGGAATACCAGCTCTTATTTTTTCTTTAGAATTATACAAAATTTTTCCAGAATGTAATACACCTTCACCTCCTTTAATATCGGTAAGACGGTTTGTTAAAAATCCACCAGGAGCCGATTCGACAAAAGCGATTTTATAACCGGAATTTTTTAAAAGTCTTTTTAAATTATTCAACACAGATTTTTCTTTATCTAATAATTTTTTTTCTATTTTTCTTGGTTCAAATGGTATATTTTTATTTTCGATGCCTAATTCATCAAGTAAAAGTCGTAAGGCTAGATCAGCAATAAACTGTTTTTGAATTGATGGTGAACTTTCTTGAATACCTGTTTGAATTAAATCGTTTTCATTGATTGCAATTGATCTTAGGTTATTTCCTAATTTATTTCCTGAATTCAAACCAATGTGAACCGTATGGTCTCCACTGAAAAAGCTGCCTGAAGTGATCAAAGCAATATCTTCTTTTCGATCAGCATTGGCAAAAAATGATAATGCTTGAATTGCTGCATTTGGTTGATTTCTATCAAGACCATACATTGTCTGCATGTCATATATTATTGAATGAAAGCTATCAAATTTGGGGTATATTTCACCCTTTGCCATAACTGAAGTCGACCCCACAATTGTCAATGAACTTATAATTTCACCTAACGTGGGTCCTTCAAGGGTTGTTAATTTTAGGCCCCGCTTATTTAACTCAGGGATGGCCAATGCGGCTAATTTGTCCACAGATCCCAATTCGATTGAGTTTGGTGCTTCCTTATGTTGTTTTTCAGTTATTATCAAGTAATAAATATGTTAATAGGATAAATATCCTATAAAATTAAGTTATACTTATACAAAATTTGAAGAAATTTATCAAGTATTTAGATTGTCAAATGAGTTAGGATATATTATTGAAGAAACTTTATTAGAAGAATAATTGTAATAATAATTGACAGGATTTTGATGAATTTGTTGCCGAATTTGATACCATAGTGGGTGCCGATTTTGGAACCAAGATACATTTCAAAAAATAAAGGCAAACAAATAAAGAATATTTAGTCTGGATTCCCGTCTTCACGGGAATGACAGAGAAGAGATAAAAAATAACAATAAAGTCAATGATATATCCAGGGCCTTGGGGAGAATATTTCTTGTTCAGGAATTATTGTAATTGTTTTTTATCCCATAGTTCAATATGGTTATCTTTGATAAGAATTTCATCAGAAAGGGATATTTGGTGGGTAAGACCGCCAGTTTGAAAACTGATATAATAACCTCATGTATTTTAATACGGAAGATATTAACAAAATCAGAAAGGGTTATTATTCAGCCCTTTACTTCAATCGCGCAAAAACAATTTTATTAAAAGAAAAAAACTTTAAAATTGTCACGATGCAAATTTTCCAGAAAAATAACAAAAGCGTTCTTTGCGGTGTTGATGAAGTACTGGAGTTATTAAAAGTAGGAACGGGTTATTGGGAAAAAAATAGATGGATTGATAAATTTAAAGAATTAAAAGTAGAACATTTATATGATGGTGATATTATTTCTTCATGGCAATCAGTGATGCATATAATTGGCCCCTATATGTTTTTTGCCCACTTGGAATCATTATATTTAGGCATATTAGCAAGAAGAACACTGATCGCAAGCAATTCGAAAAAAATTGTTGATGCGGCAAAAGGAAAACAAGTAATTTTTTTTGGCGATCGGTTTGATGATTTTAAAAATCAAGAAGGCGACGGATACGCAGCTCATGTTGGGGGAATTAACACCGTTTGTACTGAAGCCCAAGCTCGCCATTGGAAAGGATCCGTAGCAGGTACGATTCCTCATGGACTAATCGCCATAAATAATGGGGACACGGTTGAGTCAACGTTGCAGTTTGCAAAACATATCAAAGATAGAATAATTGCTTTGGTTGATTTTGATAATGACTGTATTAATACCTCTCTTAAAGTCGCTAAGGTCTTAAGACAACAACTTTGGGGAGTGAGAATAGATACAGCTGAAAATTTAGTTGATAAGTCACTGGAAAGAAAAACAGGCAAAAAATATTTCGGTGTCAATCCTACCTTAGTTAAATTATTGCGAAAAACTTTAGATAAAAATAAATTTAATAATGTGAAAATCATTGTGTCAGGCGGTTTTAATGAAGATAAAATTAGGTATTTTGAATTTAACAAAACCCCTGTAGATATCTATGGGGTAGGTTCAGCACTACTCAAAGGCATTAACGACTTTACTGCCGATATTGTCAAGGTTGGAGACAAGAACTTGGCAAAATACGGGAGAAAATATAAAAAATTATGGCGTAATTATAGCAAAAGAAGGCGTTGGAGTAAATAATCATTTGGAAAACAAAAAATATTACTCTAGTTGAAGTGAGATGTCCAGGGCTTTGGGGGAATGAGTTAAGGCACCAAGAGAGATGACGTCGGCGCCAAGTTCGTCATAAAGTTTTACATTGTTTTCGTTGATTCCTCCGGAGAGTTCAAAGATAACTTTGGGACTATTTTTATGTTCCCTAATTACTTTAATCGTTCTTACAGCGTCAACAGGCTTAAAATTATCAAGCATAATAATTAGTGGGGCGGAAATATTTATTTCCTGATAATAATTATTAAGAAAATATGCTTCTTTTTCCGTCGTGACTTCAATTTCAAAAGGATTTTTTACTTGATTATTTTTTATAAAATCCAAAATCATTTTAAGACTTTTAAGTCGTGAAACCCCAAATTTTTTAGCCCATAGTTCGATATGGTTATCTTTGATAAGAATTTCATCAGAAAGAGATAGACGGTGAGTAAGACCGCCTCCAGTAAAAACGGCTTTTTTATCCAATAGTCCCCATAAAGTCTTCCTCGTTGCGGCTAAGGGAGTCTTTAGATTATTTTTGATAATTAGGGAATTTGTCAGAGTTGCAAGGCCAGACATTCGTTGCAAAATATTTAGAATCGTTCTTTCGTATTTTAAAATTTCAAGTGGGTTACCGGTTAGCATAATTAACAAATCTTTGTCTTTTATTTCTGTTCCGTCTTTAATATTTTGTTTAACTTTTAGATTAGTTCGTCTATTTATTAAAAAAATTACTTCTTCGATACCGGCAATGACTCCCGATTGTTTAGAAATTATATTGGCAGTTGCATCATTGTATTTCCCAGAAATTATTTTTAAGGTAATATCGTTTTCGACGAGATCGTTTTGAATTTGAAAATCAAAAAGTTGTAGGCAGGTTTCGGCATAAACTTTATTTTTGACTGTCAAGAAGGGGCCTTTGTCGAAATATTTTTTAACAATGGGATTCATATAATTGATTATCTGGGCGTGATGAATCACGCCCCTACAGCGAACATTCGTTCTATTGGAATTCTGGCCTTATCAGCGATTTCTTTCGGGACTTTGACCTCAAATTCCAAGTTAATTAACGAATTTAAAAGTTTTGGTAAGGTAATCATCTTCATAAATTCACATACCATATCATCGCGGAGCGGGGCAAAGTTTTTCTTCGGATTCTGTTTTTGCAGTTGATGAATGATTCCGGTTTCGGTGGCTACAATAAAATCGGTTTTTTTTGATTCCTTTGCGTGTTTGAGCATCCCGCCGGTTGAGAGAATATGAGTTTTATCAGCCGGAATATCTCCATTGGCTACGTAGTGCATACAGTTGGAGACGCAACCACATTCTGGGTGAATAAGAAAATCGGCCTGTGGGCTTTCCTTCATCTTTCCCAAAATATCTTCGGGACGGACGCGGGCGTGAACGTGGCATTCACCAGGATAGATAATCAGTTCGCGACCGGTCCGCTTTTGGACGTAAGCGGCCAAAAACATATCCGGGACAAAAAGAACCCGCTTATTTTTTGGGATAGCGTTAACGACGGCGACGGCATTAGTGGACGTGCAACAGTAGTCGGAGAGAGCTTTGACCTCAGCGGTTGTATTGACGTAACTGACTACGACGGCATCAGGGTATTTAGCTTTCCATCTTCGTAATTCGTCGGCATCAATTGAGGCGGCCAGAGAACAGCCGGCACCTAGATCTGGAATAAGCACGGTTTTTTCGGGAGAAAAAATTGCCGCTGATTCTGCCATAAAATGAACGCCACAAAAGACTATTAATTTTTTTGGTGAGCTGGCGGCTAGCTTAGAAAGCTGGAGTGAGTCGCCTACGAAGTCAGCTACATCCTGGATGGCCGGGATTTGATAGTTGTGGGCAAGGATCAGAGCCCCTCTTTTTTTCCGCCACTTGTTTATTTCCTTAATCAGTTTGTTGTCATTCATATTTTTATTTTTAGCACGACTATTATATACTTCTTACTGAATGAAAAACAACTTCGATTTCATTATTATTGGCTCCGGTATTGCCGGATTGACAACGGCACTAACTTTGGCAGATTCAGGATTAGTGGCAATCTTCACAAAAAAAAATCCCTCAGATTCATCTACTAATTTAGCTCAAGGTGGAATGGCAGCTATGATTGGTGAGGGCGATCGAGCCGAATGGCATATTGAAGATACAATGAAGGCAGGGGACTTTCATAATAAAAAAAAGTCCGTCTCTCTTCTGGTTAAAAATAGCAAAGAAGCACTGCTTTGGTTAAAAAATCAGGGTGTATTGTTTGATATAAAGCCTTCGCTTGAAGCCGGGCATCGATTATCACGCATCTTTCATACGACTGATTTTACTGGAGCAGACATTGAAAAAACATTATTAAAAAAAATTTCTGAAAGTAAAAATATTAGTCTTTTTAAAAATTCCTTAGCAATTGACTTGATTGTAAAAAATAATATTTGTAAGGGGGCTCTTATTTTAACTGAAGACAATAAAATTACCCCTTTTTTTTCTAAAGCCATCATTTTGGCCACAGGTGGTTCGGGCCAAGTATATCAATGGACAACTAATCCTGAGGTTTCAACCGGAGACGGAATTGCTATTGCGAGTCGGGCAGGAGCAAAGATTTCTGATCTTGAGTTTGTCCAGTTTCACCCAACTGCTTTTAAAGCAAAAATTTCCCCTTTATTCTTACTTTCAGAACGGCTTAGGGGAGAGGGGGCAAAACTTGTTGATGAAAAAGGGAAACGGTTTATTGATGAACTTCTTCCTCGTGATAAGGTAGCTCGAGCCGTATTTGAAAAACAGAAAGCGTCTGAAGTTTTCCTGAATATGACTCATTTAGACAAAAAAGAAATAATTAAAAAACTGCCAAATATTTATAAAAGATTAAAGACATATGGATACGACCTTACAGCAGACAATGTCCCGATCACACCTGCGGCTCACTATCAGTGTGGAGGGGTCATCACTGATCTTGATGGAAAAACCTCAATAAAAAATCTATTTGCAGTTGGTGAGGTGGCAAACACTGGGGTACACGGTGCAAATCGGCTAGCCTCAAATTCGCTACTTGAGGCAATAGTTTTTGGAAAACAAGTGGGAGAATGCATTAAGAAAAATCCAAATTTAAAAATCCCTGCCTTGCCGGCAGGCAGGCAATTGACAAATAAATTACAAAATCCAGGTAAAGAAGTCAAAGCCATAATCAGCAAAAAAAATAAGTTGATTTTTAAAAAAATTAAAAACGATATTAAAAAAATGATGTGGGAGAAAGTGGGGATCGTGAGAAAGAAAAATGAACTGCTTGAGGCACTAAAACAATTTAGAAGTTTTAAAAATAAAATTGAAAAAATAAGAATAGAACGCGGAATTTCACGCGAATTACTTGAAGCAAATAACTTAATCGAAGTTGCCCTTGCAATTACTCAAGCGGCCTTGAACCGTCCAAAAAGCCTCGGTGCCCATTATGTAACTTAAAAAATCAATATGAAGGAACAAGATCATTGATGGTTTTTGTGTATTGTTCGATAAAGTTTTTTGAGGCAATGATCATTAAAACAATTGCGATTATATTTAGGATTATAGCAATAATCCCGATAATTTTAACCTTTCGATCACGAGATCGAGCATATTTAATACCCCATACCAATCCGAGAGGAGAAAAGAAAAAACTGACAAAATAGACGAAGATTTGTTTTGAGATTGAGATTATTGGTACTTTTTCTTTTAACTCTTTGGCACAGTTCGGACAAAAAAACCAACTGTTTT
The DNA here is from genome assembly GCA_902200405.1 of Candidatus Roizmanbacteria bacterium. Taxonomy (GTDB): domain Bacteria; phylum Patescibacteriota; class Microgenomatia; order UBA1406; family GWC2-37-13; genus GWC2-37-13. Next base: position 21,165 of record CABIKN020000007.1, read on the forward strand.
GAATTTCAAACTTACATATGGGGCAGAAAGAAGTATTTTCCATGTTGTCAGTATATACTTTTTTTATCTGCTATACTAAAACCATCTCTCGCAAAGATAATAAAACTGCCTAAAACAAAATCCAGTAAAAATATAAATGAAAAATAATATAAAAATATAAGTAATAAATTTTGTAGAACTCATTAAGAGTTTCTAATAAAGGAGGTGAATATATAAAATGGATAAAAATAAAATTTTCGTCGGAAGCTTACCTTGGTCAATCAACAATGATTCTTTAAAAGAGTTATTTGCTCAATATGGAGAAGTAACTGAAGCAGTTGTCATCATGGATCGTGAAACATCAAAATCAAAGGGATTTGGTTTTGTAACTTTTTCAACTCCTGAAAGTGCTCAAAAAGCTCTAGAAATGAGTGGAAAAGAGGTCGATGGTCGCGCAATTGTTGTTAATATTGCAAAACCTAGAGAAGAAAGAAGATCATTCTAATACTTTACGCAAACAAAAAATCACTATCCACTCCTAAAAACGGTGGGTAGTGGTTAAGCTTTGAATTATTATTTTCATAAAAATATGGCCAATAAAAAAGTAAAGCAACCACTCCGAAAAAGAGTTCGTGGTGCTGTAAAGAAACTTAAAAGAAGAGTAAAAGCAGCTAAATAATTTCACCTAATTTAGTATAATTACTACATGAAAATACCCAAATCATTGCATAGATTTTTTTGGGACGTTGATGTCAAAAAACTTGGTCCTCAAAACAAGCCATATTTTATAATTAACCGGCTACTAGACAAAGGCAATGTTGAAGCCGTTAAATGGGTGAGAAGAAACTATTCTGAAAATCAGATAAAAGAAACTTTTAAAAACACAAGGGATTTTAATCCGAAAGTCGGCAGATTTTGGGCGTTATTTTTACAAATTCCCACGGAGGAAGTAATATGTTTACAACCGTCCTACCTAAAAATGCGCAGGCAACACTGGCCTTATTAGGTAAAAGTAATGTTTTACCTGATAAAACTTATTTAGCCGGTGGGACAGCTTTGGCCTTGCAGTTTGGTCATAGAATATCGATTGATTTCGATTTTTTTACACCGTCGGTTTTTAAAGGACGGGAGATTATAGAAAAATTAGAAAAAGTTGGAAAATTTGCCTTTCAAGAATCTGCGGAAAAAAATACACTACTTGGTTTATTTGAGAATGTTAAATTTAGTCTTTTCAAATACGATTATCCACTGATCAAACCCACGATAAATTATTTAGGAATAGAGCTTGTCAGCCCTGAAGATATTTCTGCTATGAAAATTGCCGCCATTATGGATCGGGGAACGATAAAAGACTTTATCGATGTTTATTTCCTTATTAAAAAGGGGATTACTCTTGATCAAAGTTTTGATTATTACAATAAAAAATATAAAGCTTTGGCTAATAATATTTACAGTATTATTCGAAGTTTAACTTATTTTGATGACGCAGATTTAAAAGAAATGCCGGAGATGGTTGAAAAAATCAACTGGGAAGAGATAAAGAAATTCTTTGAAAAAGAAACGGTGAGGATTGCCGAGAAGTATCTGGAGCCCTGAGTGAGAATCGGACTCACAGTCTAACCCTTACCAAGGGTTTGTTTTACCACTAAACTATCAGGGCAGGACGACTTCAATTATACATAAATTTTTCATGAAGATAAGTTATAATTTGACTACTGGTGGCTGTAGCTCAATTGGTAGAGCGTCGCCCTGTGGAGGCGAATGTTGCGGGTTCAAATCCCGTCAGTCACCCATAATGATTATCAAACCGCTTGAAACAAAACCAGATCGGTCAGTGCTTTTTAAAGGAGTGTTTTTAGTTACTGTAATTACCACGGGTATTTTGTTGGATAAAATATTTTTGAAAAAATCTCAAGACATTCCCAGTATTTTAGGGAAATATCAGGAAATAAAATTATTAGACCAAAAAGAAATTATCAAACAAATACAAGGAAATAGCCTTGTTAAGGATTCAATAAAAAAAGCCGAGGAAATAGGTGGAGCGGTCCTAGGGGAGGCGACTAATACCTTGACAAAGATGACTTCAGATGCCGGTGCTCTCGTTTCAGCTACTATTTATAATAGTTCAATAGGTAAAGTGGTTGATCAGATTGATAAATTGCCAAAAGACCAACAAGAAAAGATAAGAGAACAGATATGTAGATAAAATCTAAACAGTTAAACGGTTAAAACTTAAACAGTTAAATAAACACCGAAACATTAAACATTATTTTTAGTAATTTAATGTTTAATAGTTTTTTTAGATTTTAACGGTTTAATACTTAACTGTTTTAATAATCATTGAATTACTATCAATAATTTGATATAGTTTTAAACACTTATGGAAATAAAATACTTAGGTCATTCAGCTTTTCTAATTAAAACAAAAACTGCCAGGATTGTGACAGATCCTTACGATTCAGAAATGGTTGGTTTAAAATTTCCTAAAACCGAAGCGGATATTATTACTGTCTCTCACCACCACAAAGATCATAATCAGTTTAAAAATGTTTCAGGAATTGGCGACGCAAATCCATTAATGATCGATATGCCGGGCGAATTTGAAAAAATGGGCGTCAGGATTTTTGGTTTTCAGTCTTTTCATGATAAAACTCAAGGTAGCGAGCGAGGAGAAAATATTATGTATAAATTTGAGTCGGAAGGAATTTCTGTACTTCATTGTGGAGACTTAGGCGTTATTCCAGAAGAAAGCTTTTTAGAGACAATCGGAGAGGTCGACATATTATTGGTTCCGGTTGGCGGATTCTATACAATAGATTCAGATGAAGCGGTTAGCTTAGTTAAAAAAATTGAACCAAAAATTGTTATTCCTATGCATTACAAAACTGAAAAATCATCAGTTTATTCTGAAAGTAAACTGACAGCGGTTTCAGAATTTACAAAAAAATTTGGGCTAGATAATGCAGTACCCTTGCCAAAATTATTTTATAAAAAAGAAGAAATTGAACAGGAAATGAAAGTTATAGTGTTAGAAATTTAAATTTTGTGCAATGGCTACTTTAGAAGGTCTTAAAACCCCTCCTCATGATTTTGACGCGGAAAAATCAGTTTTGGGCGCAGTTCTTATTGACTCCAGTTCGATTAACTTGGTCGCTGAGTTTTTAAAGTCAGAGCATTTTTATGGTCGCGAACATCAATTGGTCTATTCGGCAATGATCACGCTCTTTGAGAAGCAGCAACCGATCGACGTAGTTACGATCCAGGATGAATTAAAAAAAACTGACTCACTGAAATTAATAGGCGGAAAAAATTATCTATCTGATCTGATCAATGCGGTTCCAACATCGGCATACATTGAACAGTATGGTCGAATCGTTAAAAATCACTTTGTCAAACGGCGCTTAATTCAAATGTCTTCACGGTTGGTGGAAAAATCTTTTGATACAAAGGGAGACGTAAAAAAATTATTAGATGATGCCGAGACCGAGATATTTTCTCTTTCCCAGGAACATCTTCATCGCGATTTTATTCAACTTAAGGAAGTATTAGCAGAAAGTTTTGAGCGACTTGAGGAGTTTGTCAAAAAAGGGTCTCATCTAAGAGGTGTGTCAACAGGATTTATTGATCTTGATAGCAAGCTGGCAGGAATGCAGGATTCAAATTTATTGATATTGGCAGCCCGTCCTGGAATTGGAAAGACGACCATGGCTTTAAATATTGCTCTTCAAGCAGCCACAAAAAATAAAGTTCCGGTTGGATTTTTTTCACTCGAAATGAGCAAGGAAGAATTAGTTGATCGTTTGCTTGTTGGTCAAGCAGATATTGATGCATGGAGACTCAAAACCGGAAGACTTTCCGATGACGATTATAAAAGATTGACCGAAGCAATGGGAGATCTGTCTGAGGCACCAATATATATTGATGATACCCCGGGTTCCTCGATCCTCGAGATGAGAACAAAGGCAAGAAAGCTCAAGATGGAAAAAGACATCAAACTTTTAGTTGTTGACTATCTTCAGTTAATTGACCCAGGTAAGCGTTTTGACTCCAGGGTGAATGAGGTTTCTTTTGTATCCCAAAACTTAAAAAATTTAGCTCGTGAGCTTAAAATTCCTGTTCTTGCCTTGTCCCAGTTATCACGAGCCGTTGAACAGCGGGGTACTCGAAAGCCTCAATTATCCGATCTTCGAGAAAGCGGATGCTTAACTGGAAACGCTACATTAATTAACTCTGATACTGGAGAAAAAATATCAATAAAATATTTAGCTGAAAGAAAAGAGCAAATACCAGTTAATATTATGGCGATGGATTCAGATTATAAAATAAAACGCGCTATATTAACTAAAGCTTTTAAAAGTGGAATTAAAATGACCTATTTATTAAAAACTAAAAGTGGGCGGGAAATAATAGCTTCAGCAAATCATCCTTTTTATAAAGTTAGCGGTTGGACACCTCTTGATCAATTAAAAGTAAATGATTTAATCGCTGTTCCAAGAGAGATTGATGTTAAAGGTAAAAACCAATATCGAGATGAAGAAATAATTTTTTTAGCTCATATGATAGGAGATGGTTGTTTTGTAAAACATCAACCAATTCATTACACCAGCGGTGATCTTAAGAATATTAAAGCGGTAGAAATTGTGGCAAAGAAATTATTTAAAATAACACCCAGATTGGTCAAACAGAAAAATTGGTTTCATTTGTATTTACCTTCTCCTTACCGCCTGACTCATAACAAACATCATCCTTTTGTAAACTGGTTGAAAAAACAAGGATTGGATTTCTCTTATTCTTATGAAAAAGTTTTGCCGAACGGTTTTTTACAGTTAACTAAGCAACAAATTAAATTATTCCTATGCCATCTCTGGGCGACTGATGGAAATATCTCTTGGAAAAAATTAGTTGGAAGAAAACCAAGCGCTTCAATTTATTATTCATCAACAAGTAAAATCTTAATTCAACAAATTCAATATCTTCTATTAAGGCTTGGAATAATTTCTTCGATCCATTACTCTAAGAAAAAAGATTATCGAACTAACTGGCAGGTTCATATTCAAGGCAAAGAAAATCAGCTTAAATATTTGACTGAAGTTGGATGTTATGGAAAAAGGGGAGAGATCATTCCGCAACTGATTAAATCAATAACAAAAATTGTGGCCAATACCAATAATGATGTAATTCCAAAGGAAGTCTGGAAGCTATTTATTTTAAAAGAAAAAGATAGAAAAAATTTGAGTTGGCGTGAATTGGCAAAAGCCTACGGAACAAGCTATAGTGGCAGTTCATTATTCAAAAATAATATTGGTCGTGACAGATTAAAAAAGATTAGCAAAATACTTGAAAGTAAACAATTAGAATTATTATCAGAATCTGATATTTATTGGGACAAAATTAAAGAGATTACCAAACTAAAAGATGAAGAAGTCTATGATGCTACTATTTCAGACTCTCATAATTTTGTTGCCAATGATGTTATTGTTCATAACAGTATAGAACAAGATGCCGACGTAGTTATGTTCTTGTATCTCGAGCAAGAAACTGAAGATATTTTGGATCAAAACAAAAAAATGGTGAAACTATATATTGCCAAACATCGAAACGGTGCAACTGGTGAAATGGACCTGATGTTTAGAGGCGACCGTGTAAAATTCTACAGTGTCGAAAAGTAATGCTTTAAAGCTTCAATACAGTATTTTAAAGTCAAGCGATGAGCCTGAAATTCTGTAACTCTCTAGGAAC
>CABIKN020000008.1 GCA_902200405.1 Candidatus Roizmanbacteria bacterium
TTTTGGAGCTGATATTACATCGGAAAAAGCTACCAAGCATACGGCCGTTCTGGAATATTTAAAAATACTTAATCTTTTGCCCGACGAAGTCGTCGCCATTGGAGACGGGCCAAACGACTATCCCCTCTTTACAGCCTGTAAATTTGGTATTGCCATGGCGAATGCTCCGAAAGAATTAAAAGATATTGCTGACTTAGTTGTCCCATCGGTTGAAGACGGCGGTATGGTTGAAGCACTGAAATATGTTTATAATAATTTAATTTAAATTATGAAAGACGTAAAAATTGACAAAACATGGAAGGCGGTCTTAAAAGAAGAATTTCAAAAACCTTATTGGGAAGAACTGACCAAATTTGTTCGGAAACAATATTTGTCTAACAAAGTGTATCCTCCGGCAAAAAATATTTTTCGGGCTTTTGATCTTTGTCCTTTGGACAAAGTCAAAGTTGTCATCGTCGGTCAAGATCCTTACCACGGTGAAAAGCAAGCAAATGGTCTATCATTTGCCGTCAACGATGGAATAACACTACCTCCATCCCTCAAAAATATTTATAAGGAAATTCAGAGCGATTTGGAAAATGCACCACTTTCATCAGGTGATCTTTCCAGATGGGCTCGCCAAGGAGTCTTAATGTTAAATAGCGTTCTAACAGTTACTGCAAATAATCCTGCTTCTCACCGAGATAAAGGCTGGGAAAAATTTACTGATGCGGTGATAAAAACACTTAATAAAAATCGTCCGAATATAGTTTATTTACTTTGGGGAAAATATGCCCAGACAAAAGGCGAAGTAATAGATAGGGATAAAAATTTAGTTCTAATTTCTGGTCATCCATCACCTTACTCAGCACATTTATTTTTTGGAAATCATCACTTTAGTCACTGTAATGAGTATTTGAAAAAGAATGGACTAAGAGAGATAGATTGGAAATAAGTTGAATGTCATTCCCTCGAAGGAGGGAATCCAGACAAAAAGCACTGGATCCCCGCCTACGCGGGGATGACACTATTAAACATTTTGTTATAATAACCTCATGAACATCAAGGACTTATCAGATGAAGTTGAAAAAATTTCGCTAATTTATTCTGAAAAATTTGACATTGACCGCGACGGTAATTGGTTTGTTCTTAAACTTCAAGAAGAAATGGGTGAACTGATTCAATCCTATTTAATGATGATTAAACAAGGTCGTCATAAAGGAAAAAGTCCAGAAGAAATAAAAGACAATTTTCGTAAAGAAGTCGCTGACGTTTTTAGCCATGTTTTATTACTATCAAAGTTTTACAAAATCGATTTAGAAAAAGAAGTTGAGGAAAAATGGCTAAAATGGAAAAAATAATTTGTTACAATAACTAAGTTATGTTTAAAAAAATTGATCTTCAGATAAATAGACTTGATTTGGTTATTGCCGTCTACATTGCTTGCATTGCTATAGCAGAACTGATGGGAGGAAAAACATTTCCTTTACTTCATATTGGAAAATTTACATGGAACGCCAGCGTCGCCATCTTTGTTATTCCGATAATTTTTTCTATTAACGATGCGATTATTGAAGTTTTTGGAGTTGTCAGGGCAAAGAGTGTTTATCGATCAAGCTTAGTGACAATAGTTATATTCATGTTATTCTCTTTTTTGGCAATCAAATTACCTCCATCGGCCCGCTTTAAGGACAGTGAAGCCGCTTATGATTTGATTTTCGGGCAATCGGCCAGAATTGCATTTGCCAGTTTAATTGCTTTTACAATTTCTGACTTTGTTGACATAATTGTTTTTCAAAAAATTAGGGAAAAGATTGGAAAAAAAGCACTGTGGTTACGAAGTAATCTCTCCAATTTTGTTTCTCAATTTATTGACACTTGTTTATTTATGTTTTTGGCTTTTTATGCTTTTAATAAAGGGGTTGGTGACAATTTTTCATTTTTGTTCAGTTTGATTATCCCCTATTGGCTATTAAAATGTTTCATGTCAATTATCGAAACACCATTTGTTTATTTAACAGTTCGTTGGTTAAAGGGAGAGGCTAAAAAATGAAAGTAACGATGGTAATGCTTTCGTCGGTTGATGGGAAAACTACTCAGGGAAATAATAAAAATGTTTATGTCTGGTCTTCAAAGGAAGATCAAAAACACTTTTTTTCATTAATCCAAAAAAATAATTTAATCGTTATGGGTCGGGCAACTTACGAAGCTTCGAAACCGGTTATAAAATTGGAAAAGGGAAAATTACGAATAGTTTTAACACGCAGTCCAAATAAATATTCTAATCAATCGGTGAAAGATCAACTGGAATTTTCTGACGAAAGTCCAAACAAATTATTAAAACGGCTATTAGCATTGAACTACGGAAATATTTTGTTAGTTGGGGGTTCAACTACCAACGGTTTATTTTTAAAACAAAATTTGGTTGATAAATTATATCTGACAATCGAGCCAAAAATTTTTGGAAGTGGGAAAAATCTTGTTGATGGACAGTTATTAAATACCAAACTACACTTAATAAGTGTTAAGAAAATAAATAAAGCAGGAACATTGCTTTTGAAGTATAAAATTATAAGATAATCCCTGTATTTTTAAAACGTTCAATAATTCTTCTATTTCTAACTTTTTGTTTACCGATCATTTTATCTGTTGAAAATAATAATCCTAAATTAGCCTGCTGATTTTCAAAAACGACTCTCTCAACATGAGGAATAATTTTTTGAGCAAATAATTCAAGTATTTCATCGCTCATGCTATCAATCGGCAGCGAATCACCAAACCTAGTTCCGATTGGAAAATGGATTCCATTAAAAAACTTCTGACCGTTTTTATCTTTAAGTAAAATATATGATTTTAATTCCTCAACTAAGTTTGGCCAGTTTATTGGCAACGAGTCTATTGAGTGAGAAATGTAATGATAAATATCCAACATACCATCAGTATTAATTCTATTTTCTCTGTAAAAATTTATTTGTTTAATCGCCTCTTCTACCCCTTTTTTTCCATGTAAATGATTTTCAATCCATATTTTTTGGCGTCGTTGTTGAAAAATTATTTGTTTTATTGAATTTTTTTCAAAATATGGCCCATGGGAAAGGAATTCAATTTCGGGAAAATACTTTAATAGATTTTCTACGTTGATAATAAAAAAATTAACCAAAGTCATAATAATTCTTGGTAAAAAATTAAGTCGGTCCTCTCCTCCAGTTTTTCCGTGAAAAGCAAGAACAGGAATATTATTTTTTTTAAACATTGACACTAATTTATTTAGCCGACTTAATGGTTTGAAGGCTATCACCTCTACCCCGTCAAGAGTTTTATTATCAAAATATTCCTGCCAAAGATAAAGAAATTGTTCGGGACTTCCCAAAAATCCAATTGAATCGGAGGAAACTAAATACTGTGGTCGATTTTGTTTTGACATAAGAAAAGATTTTAATTATACTGTTTAAACTTTATGAATATTAAACAGTTATTATTAATTTTTGTTGTGGTTGTTCTTATTGGTTTAGTAGGAATTTTGGTTGTTAAAAATTATCAGAAACAGGTTGCGCCGACTTTAAATCAGGGTGATCTAGATCTGGAAAATAAAAATGATGATATGAAAGCTCCAAAAACATCAATAGATAAGAATAAGAAATATTCAGCCGTTCTTCATACAGAAAAAGGTGACATAACCATTTCTTTGAATTCAGATCAAACACCAAAAACAGTCAGTAATTTTGTTACTCTGGCCAAAAAAGGATTTTATAATAAAACAATCTTTCACCGGATAATTAAAGGATTTATGATTCAGGGAGGTGACCCAAAGGGCGATGGAACCGGCGGACCAGGGTATAAGTTTGATGACGAACCTTTTACTGGTGAATATAAACGGGGAACTGTTGCTATGGCCAACGCCGGACCAAATACTAATGGAAGTCAATTTTTTATTATGCATGCTGATAATGGCCTACCAAAAAACTACGTGATTTTTGGAAAAGTTACTGCGGGAATAGACGCAGTCGATACAATTGCCGAGTCGCCCGTTCAACCTAGTTTTTCCGGAGAAAATTCCACTCCAGTTGTGCCAACAAAGATTATTTCAGTCAAGATTCAGGAAAAATGATAAAATTAATCCATGGAACTTAAAGAAGCGATACTCCGTTTTTTAGAATACTGTGAATTAGATAAAAATCTCTCTCTTAAGACAGTCAAAATGTACAGTTATTATCTAAATTTTTTTCAGAAGTGGTTATTTTTAACCCAAAAGATAGAAGATTTTCCAGTTATAAAAATTGATGATAACATTGTCAGGAACTTCCGATTATATCTAAGCCATGAATATAAAAATCCAGATAAGGGTGCTCTGAAGCGCCAAACTCAAAATTACTTCCTAGTAGCACTCCGAAGCTTCCTCCGCTACCTGGTTCGCCAGCGCGTCCAATCGCTCTCTCCAGATATGGTTGAGCTCGGAAAAAATCGCGACCGAATAATAAAATTTTTGTCGCCAGTTGAATTAAAAAGATTGTTCGAAGTAGTTAATCCAAAAGATGAGCAGGGGCTTAGAGATAGGACGATTTTGGAGGTTCTTTTTTCCACAGGTCTGCGAGTTTCAGAACTGGTTGCTTTAAACCGTGAACAGGCCAATATTCAGTCAGGGGAGTTTGGTGTAATTGGGAAGGGTGGAAAAGCCCGAGTCGTATTTTTATCAAAACACGCCAAGGAATGGCTGAGTCTTTATATGACTAAGAGATCCGACCCATATAATCCTCTTTTTATCCGTTATTCGGGCCCAAAAGGAAAAGAGGGATTAACAGATGAGAGATTAAGGCTTTCTGCCCGTTCGATTGAAAGGATGATTGATAAGTATCGAAAAAAAGCCGGAATCCTTTTTAGGATTGGCCCACATATTCTGCGTCACTCGTATGCTACGGATTTATTACAACATGGAGCCGACCTTAGATCGGTCCAGGAAATGTTAGGGCACAAAAATATTGCTACAACTCAGATATATACCCATGTCACAAACTTTGGGCTAAAACAGATACATGAGAAGTTTCATTCAGGAAATAAATAAAATGTTAGAATGATTGTCATTCCCGCGTAGGCGGGAATCCAGACAAAAAGCACTGGATCCCCTCCTTCGAGGGGATGACACAAAGTCTATGATTAAATTTATTAGTAAATATAAATTTCAAATTTTACTTTGGTTATCGATTCTTTCTTTTATTGTCATATTTTCTTACTTATCAATCCGTCGGTACCAAACCCTTAATTCTTATTACTATGATCTGGGCATCATGAACCAGGTTGTCTACAATACTTCACGTGGGCGATTTCTTGAGATGACCAATCAGGATTTGAAAAAAAATGTTTCCCGTCTGGCCATTCATTTTGATCCGATTTTAGCAGTCTTTGCACCCTTTTATAAATTATATGAAGGGCCGGAAGTATTACTTATTGGGCAGGTAATAATATTGGGTTTGGGGGCTTTAGCAGTATTTTTGATTTCTCAAAAAGTTCTGAAAAAAAATTTAATCAGCCTTATATTCGCCCTTACGTATCTCTTTTATTTTGCCATTCAAAGGGTGGCGCTTTTTGATTTTCATGCTGTTGCTTTAGCAACTACTTTTTTCCTTTTTGTTTTGTATTTTAATTTAATGAAAAAAAACAACTGGTACTATGTTTTTATTTTTTTAAGTCTCATGACTAAAGAACATGTGGGATTAGTAGTGTTTTTTCTAGGAATATATTTATTTTTTGTAAAAAAAGAAAAAAAGACAGGAATGATAACGGCTATTCTAGGAATAATATTTTTTATTGCAACTGTATATTTTATAATCCCCTATTTTAGAGGAAGCGAGCATTTTGCTACGGGATATTTTGTCGATATAAAATCGCGATTACCTAACATAATCAAAAATGGAACTAGTTACTTTAGATTAATGATTAGCTCATTATTTTATTCATTATTTTCTCCGTTGACATTATTAATCAGCTTACCGGAATGGGCGATTAACATTCTTAGTATTAATTCAAACCAACGATCTTTTTATTTTCACTACAATTCTATAATTGTTGCTTTTTTATTTTATTCACTGATTTTAGGTTATAAAAATTTTGACAGAATAATTAAAAGCAAAATTTTAAAAGCCATAATTTTTTTAATTTTTGTATCAATTAATATTTATTCAATTTATCAATACAATCCGACCCCGTATTTTGTAAAGCAGCCAGTTCATTATAATGAGATTGATAAAATTAAAAGTGATTCTATTAAATTTTTAGTAAACAAACTTAAAGATGAAAATATAAAAGTGGCTACAACTCCAAAACTTGCACCATTTTTTACCGAAAGAAAATATTATTTTAACTTTCTTTACGATGGTTCTTATGCCACTATGGGCAAAACTGACGAAGATATTTATAAAAATGAGATTGATAAATATACTTTAGCCGATTATATTATCATTAATCGGTCTGAGATTGGAGACACTTCAAAGGAAGGAATTCCGGTTAAATTTTATTTTAAGCTATTGAATGATAAGAGCTTTCGTATGGTTTATTCGGATGAACAAGGAGAAAATAGTATCGAAGTTTTCAAAAAAATATGATTTCAATAATAATTCCATTTTATAACGAAAAAGAAAGTATTCCTGTCTTGGTAAATCGATTAATTGATACATTAAAAATAATTGATGAGAAGTGGGAGATTATTTTGGTTGATGATGGATCCACTGATAATTCAGAATTTAGAATTCAGAATTTTGAATTAAATAAAAATATCAAATTATTTAATCATCAAAAACGATTAGGAAAAGGAGAAGCATTAAAAACTGGAATAGAAAATTTAACTGGAGAAACAATTGTTTTTATGGATGCTGATTTACAGGATGATCCGGATGATTTACTAAGATTTATTGGGAAGATTGATGACGGGTATGATTTTGTAAATGGAATAAGAGAAAAAAGAAATGATAATTTAATTGTGAAAATTTATTCGAAAATTGTTGCCTGGTTTTTAAAAATCTTTTTGAACTCTCCATACACTGATATTAATTGCGGGTATAAGGCTTTTAAAAAAGAAGTTTTAAAAAAATTTGTTTTTTACGGTAATAATTTCCGCTTTTTTCCGCTGGCCGTATATTATAATGGATTTAAGGTGACAGAAATAAACGTTAAAAACAATACGAGGAAATTTGGAAAATCAAAGTTTGGTCCAAACAAATTATTTACCGGTTTACTTGATACTTTAACGGCATATTTTTTATTTAAATTTTCAGAAAAACCTCTTCACTTTTTTGGTGTGATCGGTGGAACCACATTTATTATTGGTTTTACAATCTCTTTTTACTTAACAATTGAAAGGTTATTTTTTGGAGTATTATTAATAACCCGCCCATTGCTTTGGTTAGGAATACTTCTAATTATTATTGGAATTCAAATTATTATGACGGGGATTATTGGGGAACTAGTTGTTTATCTAAACAAAAAATCTAATAAGTAATTGTAGTCATCCCCGTGAAGACGGGGATCCAGTCGATAATCACATTTTTAAAAAACAAATAAGGTTATTTTAGTCTGGATTCCCGCCTCCCCTTCGATGGAACTCAGGGTAAACGCGGGAATGACAGCTAATTTAAAATTAATATATTTTTTGGTAAACTATCTTATGTCCAAGATTCTAATCACCGGTGCGGGAGGCTACATAGGTTCAGTTGCGACTGATTTATTCCTGTCACGTGGGTATGGAGTTGTTGGCGTGGATAATTTTCAAACGGGTTATAAAGAACCATTGGAATTTTTAAAGAATAAATACTCCGATACATTCAATTATTATGAAATAGATTTAAAAAATGATCTCTCGCCTATTTTTGAAAAAGAATTAGATATTTCGGCTGTTATTCACTACGCCGCGTCCTGTTTGGTTGATGAATCTGTCCGACTCCCTGGAAAGTATTTTTTAAATAATGTGGCAGTTACTTCAAATCTTCTTACTACAATGGAAATATTTAATATCAAAAATATTATTTTTTCTTCAACTTGTGCGGTTTACGGCGAAGCGGAATACTATCCAATTGATGAAAAACACCCTCTAAATCCAACGACTCCTTATGGGGCTTCCAAAAAAATGGCTGAAGAAGTAATTCAATGGTACGGAAAATTAAAGGAATTTAATTATATGATTCTTCGATATTTTAATGTTTGTGGGGCAAATGATGACGGATCAATCGGTGATTCAAAAAAACCATCCTCTCTTTTAGTTCAAAATGCTGTTCGAGGTGCGCTTGATATTGAAAAATTTTACCTTACCTGTCCTGAAGTTGCGACTCCTGACAAAACTCCAATAAGAGACTATATTAACGTAGTTGATTTAAATGAAGCTCATTTGAAAGCTTTAGAATATTTATTGTCAACAAAAAAAAGTGAAATTATTAATTTAGGAACGGGAACAGGAAGTTCAGTTCTTGAAGTTGTTAATAAGGTGAAGAAATTAACAGGTGTCGAGATTCCGATTGAAAAAGCCAATATAAGACAAGGTGACGACGCTAAAAAAATTGCAGATATTTCAAAAGCTGAAAAACTTTTAAGTTGGAAACCGCAGCGAACAATTGAAGACTCGTTAAAATCGCTGATCACTTGGTACAAAAATCATCCGAACGGGTGGGAGAAATAGTTTATAATAGTATTCCTAAGCGGGATTAGTTCATCGGTAGAATATCTGCTTTCCAAGCAGAGGGGACGGGTTCGACTCCCGTATCCCGCTCTTTAGGTTGTTATGACACTCTAAAGTAATGTTAAATAAAAAAATCTTCTTTATTTTTCTCTTCGCATTTCTTATTCGTTTGATTTCTCTCAACCAATCCCTTTGGCTGGATGAAGCGGTGACAGCTAAAGTAGTCATGAATTATGGATTTACAGAAATTGTGAGTAAATTTTCACCGACCGACTTCCATCCACCTTTATATTATCTGTTTATGAAACTGTGGACAAATATGTTTGGATATTCCGAAATCGCTCTAAGAATACCATCAGTTTTGTTTAGTTTAATGACAGGTTATGTTGTTTATCTGATTGGCGGGATCTGGGCGGCCACTTTTTTTCTATTTAATCCTCTGATAGTTTACTATTCTCAGGAGGCGAGGATGTATATGATGACAACATTTTTATTAACAGGAGGACTTTATTACTTTTTGAAAAGTCAAAAGTTAGAAGTCAAAAGTCAATCCTTCGACTTCGCTCAGGATGACCCTGAGTGGAATCGAACGGGTCAAAAATTAGATGTATCATTTTTTTCAATATCTATTTCATTAGCTTTTTTAACCTTCTACGGTTCAATATTTTTTATTGTCACAGTTTTTATTTATTTAATTTTTAAAAAACAATATAAATATTTCATTGTTTCATTGTTGATATTTGTTGTTTCATTGTTGATAATTTCTCCCCTACTCTATCAACAGTTAGTTAATTCAAAAGTTACTTTAAGTAACGTTACCAATTGGTCATTAGTTTTGGGAAAAGCGAATATAAAAAATCTACTTTTGATTCCAATAAAATTTTCTATTGGCAGAATTAGTTTCCATCCTAAATGGCTTTATTGGGGAATAGCCGGAATATGGACAGGATTAATCTTATATCAAATATCAAAGATCAAATATCAAAATGACAGATTAAAATTAAAAAATGTTAACTTAATGTTATATTTCTTGATTCTTCCGTTAGTTTTAGGTTTTATAATTTCATTCTTTACCCCGATGCTTCAGTATTTTAGGTTTTTATATTTAATTCCTATAGTATGCCTATTATTGGGCTTTAGATTGTCAGGCCAAGCGAAATTCAACCTCGGAGGTTGGATTTTGGCAACGGGTTTTTTAATATTTTCACTTGTTTATCTTCTGAATCCAGCGTTTCATCGGGAAGATTGGAAAAGTTTGGTTAAAAATTTACCAAAAGATAAGTCAGTCTACATGATTACGGCGTCAAGTGATCCAGTTACTTACTACAAAAATAATTTAATAGTTAGAGAGTTAAACGGGTTAACGGGTTCACGAGTTAACGAGTTAGATCGAGAAATAATAGTTATCCCATATTCGGTTGATATCTACGGATATGATTATAAAAAAAACTTAAGTAAAAACGGTTATCAGCTAAAAAAAGAAGTGAGTTTCCGGGAAGTTACTTATGAACAATGGATCAAAAAGTAGTTACTGGTATTTTTCTATATTCTAAAATTGAACCTATAATTAGGACGATTCCTCCCAATAAAAAAGACAGGGCTAAAATGTACGGTGGTCCAAAAACACCATTTTTCGGAATGCTAAAATAGCAACCAATGACAACTGTAAGAAAAACAATTAAATTAGAAGTGAGAATATGTATTGGTTTTTTGACAGTATATAAAAGATATAGTAAAGGAAGATTTAGGATAGGATAAATGAGAAAGGCAAGGCTTAAAGACTTGGTAATAGCGGCTGTAGGAGCAAATTTTTTTGTAAAAAAGAAAATAAATATCCAGTCTGGAGTTAGAAACAGCAGAAAAAAAAGACCGGTGGGAATAATTAGATAATAAAAACCAATTTTAAATTGATGTTTTACTTCTTCTCTTGTTTTAATGTTGGAAAAATTTGGAGATAAAACTTGAGTGATTGATCCAATAGAAGCCATCACAGTCAAAATAATTTTTTGTGACAGACCATAATAACCTATTTCCGGGGAGCGGGATAGAAAATAAGAGAGTAAAAATAAATCCATTCTCATAGCCAGATTAAAAAATTGCGAAGCAATAAAAAAAGTCAAAGTATAACCCAGTCTAAATTCGCTTTTGACTACCGGTGCCTTGATTATCTTTAAAAAAATATGTTTTTTTTCAAAAAATAAAAGCAGAAAAAAAACCAACGGACCTAAAATTCCAAAAGTAAAGATGATCGTACCAACATTGACAGCCTTAAAAGGAATCAAGCAGATTATGATAACGGTTTTGATAATGTTCGACAGATTAAGATATAAATTAGCCTTAAAGAATTGCTTGGCGGCGTTTAGTGCATTAATGGCATAATTTTGCCAGACAAAAAATAAAACTGAGAATGTTGTGATGTAAAGTTCCCACGATGGAGCGTCAGTTTTAAAAAATATTTTGTCAAGATATGGAAAAAATATCAAAAGTAAGGTTATGACGATTGCGGAAAAACCGGTTTGATAAGAAAAAATAGTTTTTAAGAATATATAGATATTTTTATGTTTTTTTTCAATCATTACTGGAAGATAAGAATAGATGCTGGCGGTTGTGCCAAAATCAAGTACGTTGGCGAGAACATAAGAGATTCCCAATAAAACACTTAGTATTCCATACTCTGAAGGTTGCATTATCCGGACCAACAAAAAAGCAAAAAAAGCAATAAAAACAACGTTTAGATAATTGCCGATTGTGTTAATGACGATATTCTTGCTAGTTGGTTTTTTAATAAAATTAAGAAGTCTTTTAATCATTCTATAATTATAATTGAAATTAAAATAATCTGTTATAATTTACACTAATATGGCAAAAACAGCACTGATTACAGGAATTTTGGGACAAGATGGTCCTTATTTAGCTAAGTTATTACTTGAAAAAGGCTACAAAGTTTATGGATTAATTCGTAGGTATTCAAATCCAAACTTCAGTAATTTGGATTTTTTGGGGATTACAAGGAAAATAGAACTTGTAGAGGGAGATATGTCTGATGAATCCTCGCTTCTTCATCTCATAAAAAGAACTATGCCTGATGAGGTTTATAATTTAGCCGCTCAATCATTCGTTGGTGCCTCATGGCAACAGGCTAAGTTGACGACAGAAATCAATGCTCTTGGCGTTTTATATTTACTCAATGCAATCAAGTTTTTTTCTCCGACGACCAAATTTTATCAGGCTTCAACCAGCGAAATGTTTGGAACAAGCCACGATGATGGATTTCAAGATGAAGATACGATTTTTCATCCCCGCTCGCCCTATGGAATTTCCAAAGTCTATGCCTATTGGATGACAATCAATTTTAGAGAATCATACGATATTTTTACCTGTAATGGGATTTTATTTAATCATGAGTCTCCGATTCGTGGTATTCAGTTTGTCACTCGCAAGATCACCGATGGCGTTGCTAAAATAAAAACGGGACTGACAGATAAACTTTACCTTGGAAATTTAGATGCTAAGCGTGATTGGGGATTTGCTGGAGATTATGTCGAGGCGATGTATCTGATGCTTCAAAGCAAAAAACCAGACGATTATGTTATTGGAACCGGCGAGAATCATTCGGTTAAGGAATTTGTCCAACTGGCCTTTAAATACGCAGGAATTTCAGATTGGGAAAAATACGTTACCATTGATGCCCGATTTAAAAGACCGGCCGAAGTGCCAAATCTTAGAGCCCGCTCTATCAAAGCTCAAAAACAACTAGGATGGAAGGCTAAGACCTCATTTAAAGATCTGGTCAAAATGATGGTAGAAGCGGACCTAAAAAGATATAATCAGGTAAAATCGGATACAATTAGATAGAATCGGATAGGTTTGCGTCATTCCCGCGGAGGCGGGAATCCAGACTGAAATTACCTTTTTGAATTAATAATTTCTAAAAACTTTCTCGCAGACTCCTTCCAATCAAATCTGTCTTGAACTTCTTTATAGTTAATCCCTATTTTATTACTAAGTAAATACTTCATTTTTTCCAAAATTTTATTTTTATTATTGACGTCGACTAAAAATTCTGGATTCATTGTTTCCTTCATCGAAGAATTATCCCCTGCTATGACCTTAGTCCCACAGGCTAATGATTCAAGCGGCGGCAGACCAAAACCTTCATAAGCTGATAGGTAAACCGTCAAATTGGCAGCTTTATATAGATATGGCAGATCTTTATCTGCAACAAAACCTGTAAATTTTACTTTATTTTCCAACTTCAATCGTTCGATCGATCGAAGTACATCTTTGTTATTCCACCCGGCTTTTCCAGCTATTACAAAATTAAAATTAGAAAATTTAGAATCCTTGATTAGCTCGCTAAAAACTTCAATTGCTAAAGTAAGATTTTTGCGTGGTTCAATTACCCCTACGTAAAGAAGAAAGGGATTAACAATATCATATTTTTGTAACACTTTTTTTGTTTTTTCTTTATCATTTATTGGCTGAAATTCTCTTCCTATTCCAGGATAAACAACCTGAATTTTTTCGCTAATTATTTCTGGGAAATATTTTATTAAATCATTTTTAGTGCACTCTGAATCAGTGATAACCGTATCACCATTTTTAATAGTTTTTTTTATTTTTAATTCCTGAAAATGAATAATCTCTTCATTATGTTTTTCCGGAAATAGTTTCCAAATTAAATCGTGAATAACAGTTATCCCCCTGGTTTTATAGA
This sequence comes from Candidatus Roizmanbacteria bacterium, assembly GCA_902200405.1. Classification (GTDB taxonomy): domain Bacteria; phylum Patescibacteriota; class Microgenomatia; order UBA1406; family GWC2-37-13; genus GWC2-37-13. The sequence continues at coordinate 13,356 of CABIKN020000008.1, forward strand.
AAGTTGGCGGGCGAAGATAGTCGGAAAATAAAAAAATATCTACTTTGCCCGTCAATAAATCAATTGGCAATAGATTGTTTTTTCCCCAAAGAAAATGAAGGGCTTTATGGGGAATTAGGTAACGGTAAATTTTTGCTCCTATTTTTAGAAATTCTAAGATGGCCGGTAAATTAAACTTATGAAGACTGGCGTAAAAAAGTCTATATTCATTCTTTTTATCGATCTCAAGCAATTTTTTTACAAGATTATAAGTAAAGTTAGCTACTCCAGTCCCTTCGTAATTTAGTTGAGATACATCAATTCCGATACGCATACTAATAGTTTATCAAGTTTTTAAAGTTTATAAAGTTCATAAAGTAATTTAAGGTCAAATAATATCTATTGAACACGCTGTAAAAGGTCCCTGATATTAAATAAATTATTGCCAATAGATAAATAACAGTTTTTATATTCTCGCCTATTTTTATATTCCACAAGAATTTTATATTTTGTGTATATTGAATAATAAGCAAAATTATAAACGGCACAAAAGGAATAAAATATCTTCCTTGAATTCCATCTGCCACAAGTATTCCAGTTACTGTATAAAAAACATAACCAAGTAAAATAATAAAAACATAGGAAATTATTAAGGCAATAAATAATAAAATTGTTTTGTTTTTATGTAGAGACGAGGCAAGCCTCGTCTCTACAATTACATAAACTAAAAATAATCCGTATAACAAATAACTCAAAGGATCAAGTCCATATTCCAGCCAACCAAAGATTCCAATTAAGCTTTGTAAATAAAAACTAAATCGTTCAACAGTCGTAACAGCAATTACTTTAATAATATTTATAGGATTTGAAAACAAAAAATTTATCTGGCGTATAGGATTAAAAATTTGATTATTTGAAAAATATTGTAAGTCATATGACCCTGTAAGTTTTGATAGTAAATAAAAAGGAGCAAATATTAAACTCGAAATTATTATCGGTTTTATTTTGAAAGGAATTAAGAATATAAATAAAAAAAATACTTCATAGCCAACCTTTTTACTTAATAAAAATAAAAATAAGACAAAAAATAATCGAATGTATTTTGTAGTGGTGTGATTTATCACACCTATATTTTCATTTATTATTAATGTAAAAAATGTCAGTGCCAACATAATGTGAACTGTGTCGTAACTGAAAGAAGAAATTTGATGCAAGGTCATAGGCAAGGCAAAAGTAAAAAGCAATATTAATTTAAAATTCTTGGCAATTCTCTTGTATAAATATAAGAACCAAAAATATCCAAGAATACCCATAAACAGTCTTCCAAAGTATAAAGACATAATTGGATTAAGCTTGAGCATTGAACTGATTATTAATGAAAATGCTTGAGGAAGATAAGAAATGATTGGAAAGCTGCAAAGATGATCGATATTAAAATTGATCTTTTTGTTATCTTGTTTATTTGATAGTAAATCTTTTAAAAATATTTGTACAGGAAGTTTTGATCCTCCATGAGTAAGTAAATCAAGATAGGGTGTTTTAATAAAATCAATATATTTTTTTTCAAGTGGAACCATATTGTTAGATTTTTTTTGACAGGATAAAAATCCTTTGCTGATTATTAAAGATTGTTCAAAATGAGTTTGTTCATCCGGTTTTTGAAAAGGCGGGACTAAGAAGGTGAAGATAAGAAGTTGGATGGGAATTAAAAGGTATAATACTAATTTAGCTAAGGTTAGTTTAGACATGGAATAGTTATATTATATATAAGTTATAATAGTTTCAATGAAACTCACAAATAATTCAGTATTAATTCTTCTTCCGGTATTCAATGAATCTCAGGTAATTTATTCAGTCATTAAATCAATCCAAAGAGAGGAATGGAAAAATATTCTTGTTGTAGATGACGGTTCAACCGATGATACGTATCAAAAAGCAAAAGAATCAGGTGCAATTATTTTACGCCACGTAATAAATAGAGGAAAAGGTGCAGCTATTAAAACAGGACTTGAGGCGGCGAAAAAAATGGGTTCAGAAATTGTCGTAACACTGGATAGCGATGGCCAGCATAATCCAAAAGACATTAAAAAAATGGTTAAGCAGATAAAAAAGGGATCGGACGTAGTGTTGGGAATACGTGATTTTAGGAAACGCAATATTCCCCGCTATAAAGTATTTTTAAACTATCTTGGCAATATTCTCACTTGGATGTTCTATGGCCTATGGGTAAGTGATAGTCAGTCGGGTTTTCGAGTGTATAATAAAAAAGCATTCAGTCTTATTAGAATTAATAATGACCGGTATGAATTTGAAACGGAAATTGTCCGCGAAATTGTCCGTAATAATTTAAAATGGACAGAGAAAATTGTAGATGTCCGCTACAGTGACTACGACCAAAATAAAAAAAATAAACAATCAATAAGCAGCGCCATAAAAACAATTATTAAGTTAGCACTATTTGGGTAGTATGAATATTACCACTTTATTATCTTTCTTTCTTTTATTTTTTTCTCTCTATTCAATTGGAGAGAGGTTAGTAAGATTTATCCGTAAGGAGCAGGGACAGTCTACTTTCAAGCTGATTGCAACGATCTTTATATGGGGCGGGATTTCTTATGTAGCTTTCTTTAAACTTGGATCCGAAAATAATCTAAATACCTTTATTTTTATTGGATTTGTTGTCGTGTTTTTTATTTTATTTAGACTCCTTTCTATTCTTGAAAAAAACGAGCGCCTTCTTACAGAAATAATTAGAAAAGATGCATTAAAAGATTTGAAATAAACGTATGAATCAAAAAGTTGGGGTTTTAATATTGGGATACAATAGCCTTCTATATCTTAGAGAATGCCTTGATAGTATTTTAGTCCAAGATTACAAAAATATTTCTATTTATTTTGGAGATAACGGATCAAAAGATAGCTCAATATCTTTTGTCAAAAAAAATTACCCAAAAATAAAAGTTTACGATTTAAAAATAAATAACGGCTATGCTCGAGGAAATAATCTTCTTCTTAAAATCGCCTTTAGAGATGGCATGGATCAATGCTTTATTATAAATCCTGATACAGTTCTCAAAAAAAATACTATTGCAAACCTAATAAGCTCATATAACCACCATAAAAATAAAGGTGTAAAGGTTGGTCTTATGCAGCCCGTCATCTTACTTAATGAAAATAAAATAAAGATTAATACAATAGGCAGCGCCGTTCATCTGATGGGATTTGGATTTTGCAAAGACTATATGAAGGCATATGCTCCGATAAAAAAAGATAAAGAAATATTATCTGTAAGCGGTACAGCAATGTTGATACCAAAAAATCTTTATGAAAATGTGGGTGATTTTGATGAAGATTTTTTTATGTACTGTGAAGATGAAGATTTAAGCATTCGTTCTTTTTTATCCGGCTATAAAAATTTTCTTTCTTCAAAATCCGTTATGTATCATAAGTATTCTTTTTCAAAGAACAAAGATAAATGGTTTTATGAAGAAAGAAACAGATTATTAATTTTATTAAAGAATTATCCAACTAAACTATTATTTTTATTAACAATCCCCTTCTTCATCACCGAAGCATTAGTCATAATTTATTCATTATTTGATGGTTGGTTTTTTCAAAAAATGCGAAGTTATTTAGATGTGATAAAAAAAATAATTCGGGGATATAAAAAAAGGAAACCAATAAGCATTGGAAAAAATTATATTAATAAACTAGATTATTCTTTAAATTTCAAACCTATATATAAAATTTCTGGAGTCCTTGATTGGCTATATTTATTATTTAAAAAATTATTAATACACTTTTATTAGGTATCTGATTGTCATATGTTGAAATTTACACCTCTTGAAAAACTGAAAGTCCACAAGCCCGTGGACAGATTACTTTACATATCACAATTTTGTAAAAATAAAAAAATATTGGACATTGGCTGTTACGATGAAACAGCCATAAAGTTAAAAGAAAATAATGGCTATTGGCTGCACGGTCTAATTATTAAACAAGCAAAAAAGGTGATCGGAATTGATTCTTCCGATCTGATCAAATCAGAGATAAGGACGGGACCAAGATCAAAAATAATCAGAAAGGATTTATATGACCTTGATAGATCTTTTGCTAATGCTAATAAGGTTGATATCATTGTGGCTGGAGAGTTGATCGAGCATATTCCTGACGTGACTAAATTTTTACAGTTACTAAAAAAATTGTATCCAAGAAAGACACTTTTACTTACGACCCCAAACGCAACTTCATTGACCAATGTCCTTTTAGCTTTTTTTAACCGGGAATCAAATCATAAAGATCATTTACAAATTTTTTCGTATAAGACTTTACATGCTTTATGTATAAAGAACGGTTTTAAGAAATTTAAAATTATTCCCTACAATGTTAAATTTACAGAAATGTATCTAAAGAGCTCAAGAGTTACTGGTTTTTTTATTCTGCTATTAGAAAAAATAATAAATGTTGGAGAAAACATCTTTCCAATGCTTTCGGGAGGATATGTTGTAAAGATAATTCTCTAACGAAGTTGAAGAAACTTAGAGTACAGCAGAAAATCATAATATGCCCGCATTGCGCCCGCCTGCACCCCGACCCACCCATCTCTATATCCATGATGATAGATCATCCACCTTAAGAATATATATGGGGGAATAAAAATAAGTTTAAAAAATGCTGAAAGCTTAGTTTCCTTTAATTCCCGAGCCTCAAGAGTTGTATATGAATCAAATTTCTTAAACAGAGTTTTTTTATCTGGATGAGAATAGTGCAAAAGCGAACTTTTCAAATATCCGATTTTTCCATTTACTTTAAACTGTTCGTGGACTTTAACGATTGGGTCATAACGGCAAAATTTTGGTCGGAATAATCGCACCAATCTATCATAAGCCCAGTCCCCGCCTTTTAAGAAGGTCCCGAGAAAATTAGGTGTTCTCGGGATTCCGTATCCGACGATATAGTCAGATGAAATCGGATTTAATCGGATAAAATCGGTTCCTTTTCCAATTTTATCTGATTTTATCTGACTCTGTCTGATTATATCCCTTATCTCCACTTTTAGTTCTTCCGTTACTACCTCATCCGCATCAATTCGGAGGATCCAATCTGTCGAACAATTTTTAATTGCCCAATTTAGATTTTTTTGAACATCCTCAAAATCATCATTATCAGATTTGTTTTTTTCCACGACTTCCGCTCCAAGTCTACGGGCGATCTCTGCTGTTTGATCTGTCCCTGTTGAGATAACGAGAACCTTGTCACACCACGAAACACTGGAGACACATCTCTCAATATTTTTTTCCTCATTTTTAGCCGGGATTACCGCCGTTATAGTTTGCATATTTATGTCATTCCCGCGGAGGCGGGAATCCATGTAATTATAGACTGGATCCCCTTCTCCAAGGGGATGACAATCATAAATCTTTATAAATTATTAACTAAACTTTTTACCTTTAATAAAACCATTAAGTACAAACGGTATTGCCTTTGGCTCTTTAATTATTTGATAAGGAAATCGACGTATAAAACAAATAATATTTTCAATCCAACTAAAATTTTTACCTAAAAAATATCCATAATTAAATTGGATACTGTTAAAAATATCCTCAGGGGCAAAATCATTTCGGGTCCCTCCTCTTTTGTATCGACGATGATATACAAGTGCCTCAGGAGAAAATAAAATTGAGTTTTTCCATCGTTTATTGATTCGAAATCCCAAATCAATTTCATTAAAGGCATATATTGGGGGGGAAAGCTTTTCATCAAATCCGCCTATTTCTTGAAGAGCCCGTTTTCTAAAAGACATATTACAACCGTATGGAAAACCGCAAAACACTTCCTTTTCATAAGAAAAATTTTTAGTAAATATGGCTCCGAACCATTTTATCTTTCCAACACTCGAATCCTGAGAGATTTTTTCTCCATCATTGATTACCCGTCCGGCCACTCCGTTCACGGATGAATTTTTATATGCTTCAAGGTGAGTTTGAATAGTTTTTTTAGTTAGAGTGACATCATCATCAAGGAATAATATAACCTGCGCTTGGGCTTGTTTCCAGCCATAATTTAAATATTTAACTGTATTTGGTTTATCAAAGTGAGTTAGCTTAAAATTGATTTGTTTAGGGAATTTTTTTGCAAGTTCGTTATAGTTTTCCGGTGTCGACTGATCAACGACGATAATTTCAAGTTGGATTTTTTTTGATTCTTCTAGAAGCTGATTGATTAAAGACATGACAACATTTGGTCGATTTAGTGTTCCGATGACGACTGTTGTTTGAATTCCTTTCTCCATATGATTTCAGCTCCTATTATGCCAGTAAAGACCAGAACTATCAATCCGATTGAAATAGCCATCATTGCACCAAATTGCCTGTACGCATAGGTGGCGCTTATCCAGGACAAACACACGGCTCCAATATTTACGAAAGTTAGGAGATGCTGTTTACCAATAGCGATGATCGGCTGAAAAAATATTTGGGCAATTCCCCACCCAATAGAGGGAATAATAAAATAAGGAAATAATGAAATGAGCAAATCTACATTTTTAGTGGAAAATTTTCCCCCAGTCAGCAGCAACTTCATAAAAAACGGAGCAAAAAAAACGATAATCAGTACCGTGCCAACCGTCAGAATAAATCCATATAGCTTAGCTTTATTAACCTGAAGTTTGGCTCTTTCGAAATTATGGGTATGGATGAGTTCGACCAAATGAGGAAAAAAAACCGTCTGGATCCCGATCGTCATAATGCCAACCAATCCGGCAAAAAGTTTTGTCACTAAATTTACATAGACTATATATCCTTCCGGAAGTTTAGCTGAAAAAAATCGCGCCAAAACCGCGCTAAATCCCAAAACTAATGTACTAATGATTAACGGTAACCATGCTAAAAAAAGACCAGGTAATTCTGATTTTATGCTTTTTAAATTAATAGATTTAATTGCGGTCAACATAGATGATCTGATTCGGTATGGGAAAACGAGAAAAAATTGAAGAATAACCGCAGTAACAAAACCCACCACCATACTGATGATCCCGATTATTGGCGAAAGAATAATAATTAATACTAAATTGATTATGCTTCCTAAAAGGTAAGCAATCGAGGGAAGCAAAAATTGTTTTTTGCTATAAAGATAGGCGTTAGAAAATGTTCCAAGGACAGTAAATGGCAAAGTATAGACCATGTACTTCATTAACTGATCAGTCATGGTAACAAAGCCCAGCCCTCGAACTCCAAATAAAGCACTTAATAATTTAGTTGAAAATATATCTATTCCAAATGTAACTACAAGTACGACGATACTGATAATAAAAGCGGTTCTAAAAAAATATTTATTGGCATTATCTTCATTATCGATTTGCTTTTTTTTAAGGATTGGTAAAAACGCATCGCTTAAAGTAGCGGCAATAACTGTTGTCAGGATAGTTGGGATAGTGACAGCTGATACAAAAGCATCAAGCTGTATTTTGGCACCAAATAATTGCGCAACAACTATTTGACCCACTATCTGGATTGCCGTAACCAGGCCGTTAATTATTGTGATAGTAAGAGCGGACTTTTTCATTATTATATTCCTTATTATAGCTTAAGGAGATCCCCAACTGTATAACGCCAGAGGCCAAGGATCGTCAGGGGCTTCTTTCAAATTCTCAACTCTTATTTCTAATTTCAAGTTTTTCTTGGCATATTGTTTGATATCTTCTGGAAGAAAACTTTCCCAGTCTTCCATGATCAGAAGTCCCTGGGGATGGTCCTTCATAATCTTTTTAAAATCCTCCAATGAGCCGTATATCATCGCGTTGGCCGTGTGATGTTTATAAGGCTTGGGGGTAAACTTCATAAAATAGGCATTTGAGTATCTTCCAAAATACCAATATTCGACATCAAACGTATCGTTGATGACATATAAATTTTTATAATCAGGAAACTGTTTTTTTAACCGTGAATAAAAATTCTTATAGTTAGCTATCTGGACATCGCCATATTTGTCAATATTAGGGTTGTAGTAGGCTTGTGGCCATCTCACCATTTTATATCCAGTTGTGTAGAGAATAATAATAACAATGATTGGGATTATTGATCTTCCATCAAATTGAAAATTCTTCTTATATTTTTCCCCCACCTTTGCCCAGAAAATCCCAAAGTATAAAAATATTATTCCAAAAATTGTGAGAACATAACGGATGTTAAAAATATATGCTCGAAATCCTGCCATAAATAAAACCACCACAGAATAAACTAGAATGGCAATACTCAATGTCTTATGTTTTTTAAATAACCAAACATAACCAAAAAAAGCGCATGTAGAAATAAATGAGTATTTATATACAAAAAGTTTAATTAACTGGTAGGAGTTGTTATAGAGAAATATTTTTCCCCCACCGATTGATGAAAGTACAATCGGAAGGATGAGAATTGAGCCGATGATGGCAACGAGGAAGAGAGCGAATAACGTTCCAACGTTCCAACGTTTCAACGTTAAAACGAAATATACAAAATATACAATCCAAATAAATACTCCGATACTATGTAAGAGAGTGGCAATGGTACAAAGTAAAATAATTAACAAGTGATTTATTTTTTTATTAGTTAGTAAATACAAAATAATCAGAAGAATTGTTTCAATCGCCGCATATGGTTTGGCCTGAGTTGCATAAGCCAAATTAAGATGAGAAAATCCATACAAAAAAGCGCTTAACAATCCCCCATAAACATTGCTTAATTTTTTCGCTAAAAAAAACATCACAATAATTCCAATTAAAAAAATAAGTATTGAGGGAAGTCGAGCGGTAAATTCGCTTATCCCTAATAATTTGAAAAAAGTGGCAAGAACAAGAACGTAAAGTTTTTGATAAGAGAGAGCGTTGAAGGCTTGCAAAATAGAATATTTTCCAGTGACCAACTGAGATGCAATTCCGGAAATATACGCTTCATCCGCCCAGAAAGAATAGTTCATATTAATAATAAATAATCAAATACTACAAATAACCAAATAAAGAAATAAATAAACCAATAAACAAATATTTAAATTGATTAATCTATCCTTAGTGGTTTAATTCCCCGACGCTTGCGTTGGAATGTGTTTGTCATCCCCTTGAAGAAGGGGATCCAGTCTATAATCACATTGATTCCCGCCTCCGCGGGAATGACACAACACAGATACCTCGTGGGCTTGCCCCGAGGAATATGTCATTTGATTATTATACTACTTATACCCATTAACCTCCCTCGTCTCAGGTCTCCACGTCTTCATCTGTTCAAAATATAACCCATCATCTTCTGTATAGTTTCCAGTAATTGGTAAAACTTTTATTTCAAAGGCCTCGCTTTTAGCAGTTGTTTTTTTCCCATCCCAATCTATCTGTTTTTCGATCCAGATTTTGTGATAACCGTCCTTCCATTCGAGAGGAACTGGAAAAATAATCTTTGAATCGGTCCATAAGACAGCATCGATTTCTTTGCCATCGATTAAAGCTTTTACGTTTTTTGTATCCCAGCCAAAATTTTCTCCATATATAATCACTTTTGTTGCTTTATACACGAGGGTTGGCTCAATCAGGTTAATTTTAGGTTGACGGGATGTATATAGTTTTTTTCTATTTTCCATGATTACTTTTTTTTGGTATTCAGCGTACATAATATTTGCTTTTTTGAAAATTATTTTTCCGGAGTACATTAAAAAGACAATTAGCACCAATCCTTTTAAAAGCGAAAACATTAACTCAAAAAAATTAGCTGGTTTTAAATTTATAATTAAGTCAAGACAACGATAAATATTTGAAATAATCTTTGCTATTATTCTAAATAATGTTTTTTTTATTTTAACAATAATCGATTTAACGAATAATATTATTATAATAATCAGCATGATAAATGGATTTTGGCTAATTATTTCAAAAACTTGTCTTGGGCTTCGTAAGGTTTCTAAATTAAATTTCATCTCGATGATAGATTGAACTGTACCTGCGACCAACATCATATAAGCCCAGATAGCCGATTTTTCTGCAACAGCCTCTTTTTGTAATAGGATAAAAACAGGGCTTATTACCAAATAAACAAGAGCAAATAAAAAACTGATTCGGGCCTCAGCTCGGAAACCGATGATAAACAGTGTCCAAAATAAGAGAACAAAAAGAATAAAAACATCATTTGATTTAGGAATAAATAAAATGTCATTAAAAATTAAAACAAGGGAGATGATTAAAATTGGGAAACGAAGGAATTGAGATATTTTTAAAACAATATTTATAAGGGAAGAGATCGATGATCTTATAAAATTAAAAAATATAAATATAAAAAAACTAAATATTGTTAAATATTTAAAAAATGGGAGAAATCGGATACTTACGGTAAAACTGTTTGCGGAATCCTCCTGTATTTTCCAGAAAAAACCAAAAGATGCTTTAATAAAATTATCTTGGTCAAGAGTTGTATTGTAATAATAAATCCGGTACTGATTTTGTCCGGTCTTAACCAAATTGATTTCAGGATAATAATTAATAGGTGGGCCAATCTTGGTTAAAGTAATATCTTTTTCAAAAACTGGTAGAACTGTAATATTGTAAGTGGGAATTTTATATTTTGATTGAATTGTGATAGTAGGAAAATATTCCAAATTCAATGGAGGGGTCGTAAATAATATTGTTTTTGTTACGGAATTTTTGTAAGGATAAACCATTTCCTTAAATAATTGAGCTGATTCGGTAGCGCTGGTTCTTTGGTTAAGTAATATTTTAAACGGTTGTCCGCCAAAAGTCTTGACCCGAGCCAAATATTTTCTGTCGGCCTTAAGAACTTGATTAGTTTGATATCGATATTTATAAAAAATGTTTATCTCATCCGGTTCAAGAAAACCAGTAAATTTAAACTCAAAAGGAGTAAAGGGGTATTCTACTGCATATGTCTTTATAGGATTATCTGGGGTTATTTCAATGACTTGATCATCGTTTATTGAATAAGTCCCAAATTCTTTATCATTAATAATTGGGGCAAATGAATATTCTAAATCATCATTTTCCTGATTATTGACAAGGGTCAATTTCAAAGGGTTAATAATGCCAAATATCTTATTGTTTAATTTTTTTTGAACATTCAAAGGAAATAAGGCGTTATCAACTGATTCTCTAAGCTTTGATTCATGGGAGTTAATTTTTTGATAAAGAGAGATTGTTTGATCAGATCTTTGATCTTCTGAAAGGTTTAGTAATTTTGAATAAAGGTACTTCTGCATAAGTTTATCATAGACATTTAGATTCTCTTCCCATTGAGCTTGGCTTAAGGTATTCCCCCACTTTGAAAGTTCGGCAATCCGTTTTTCTGCAAAAAATAGCTCATCAAAATTACGCATCTTGAGATCAAATTTTTCACGCAATTGAACAAGCCAATATTTTTTATCATTTGGAGACGTCTGAACCGTAGGCAGATAAAGCTCCGCATTTTCCCATATTCGGCTAGTTAAGACAGGTTTGACAATATATATCTTTTCTTCAGAGATTGGCAAGTTTTTTACAGAGGGTAATGAAGGCTTAAAAGTAAAGAAATAAAAAAACAGATATAAACAAAATAAAACAATGCTTGCTATCAAATAATAATTTCTTACTTTTATGTGCATAAATACTTTTTGAATAAGTCTAATTATATAATATGGTTTTGCTGATAAGAAGCCACACGATTATCCTCGTCTCCATTCGGGGACAGGCTCAAGAGATCCAACAAATAGATCTATAGAAGTTTGTAATAAGGAATAGTAGTTATTTCGCAACCATTAGATAGAAAAAGATTATCTAAGGTTTTATTTATTAGATATAATTTCCTAGGTTTATAAAGTGTAATATAGCTGTGAATGGATTGACTTAGCTCGATATTATCTAATGAACTATTCTTTACTTCAATCGGAATAATATCATTACCAAGATGAGCAATAAAGTCAACTTCAGCCCCGTCTTTTGTCCTCCAATAATTAATTTTAGAATTATTAAACATCTTTGACTCTTTTAATAGTTGATAAATAAAATTTTGAAATAAAAAACCATCTGTCTTATCAGGAGGGGTTACAAATTGGTTACGATTATAATTCCTGAGTCCAATATCTGTAAAATAGAATAGAGGCATTTTAGTAAGTTCTTTACGAATATTTGAAAAAAATGGATTAATTCGATTGATGATAAATGTCTTTTCTAAGTACCAAAGATATGTTTTTAATGTTTCTCTGTCAATATTTAAGGTTTGGCTTAGCTCAGTTCTATTTATTAATTGTCCAATTTGGGAAGATAATACAGAAACGAGGTGTATAAAATTTTCCGTTTTTTCAATATGAATGAGATTTTGAATATCCTTTTCAACATAACTATTATAAATTTCTTTTATCGTATTTATTTTTTCTTCTAAAGTGTTAGCCAAGACTACTTTCGGATATCCGCCAAAATATAAATATTCTTGCAATAATGTTTCTGGAAGT
>CABIKN020000009.1 GCA_902200405.1 Candidatus Roizmanbacteria bacterium
TACCCCAAAAGAGGGGAAAATAGGCACGGAGTATTAAGGGTGTCCTAAGTCAGGAATTGGAAAATAAACTCGGCCGCTCAATCGTGACAAAAAAAAATTATTTGTCTAAGCATCAAAAACAAATGCGTTAAATATCTATGCCGAGATTTTCAAGGTCATTTATTAATTTTTCGTTTGTAGTAAATAGTAGCGATTTTATTCCTACGTTTTCTCCGCCGTCAACATTATATTGACGGTCGTCGATAAAAACTGCTTCATCTGGTTTTGATTTGAGAAGATTTAAAGTAGTTGAATAAATTTTTTTATCAGGTTTGACAAGTTTTTCCAAAGATGAAATTACCTTAATATCAAAATATTTATCTAAATCGTATATTTCAATTATCTGACTTAACCATTCATTTGTAAAATTTGTCAATAATCCGATTTTGTATTTTTTCTTAAGCTGATTTATTAAATTTAATAAATCTTGGTTAATAATAATTCTTTTAAAAATTTCTTTCCAAACAATTTTTTCCGGGACGTTAACAGCTTTGGCAATTGCGTTAACAAACTCCTGATTCGTAATTGTTCCGTTGTCTACTTGGACGGAAATATCTTGGAAATATCTTTTTTTATTATCTAAATCAGGCAGTTTTTCTTTTAACCAAATCCAATAACCGTCAGACCCGATTACACCAGCGAAGTCGAAGATAATTGATTTAATCATTTTAAATATTTATTGATATTATTTTGATGTTCCTCAAGGGTGACGGCATAGCGCATGACGCCGTTGTTATCTGTCAGATAATACCAATATGGCGTGTTTGGGTTGGCGTTGATGACGGCTTTGATTGAAGATAAACTTGGATTAGAAATCGGTTCCGGCGGTAAACCTTTATTTTTATAAGTGTTATAGAGAGAATCAATTTTAAGATCTTCTTCGGTTAAATGTTTTTTCCACCAGGATTTTTCGTTAGGTTGATACCCAAGAACGTATTGAACGGTTGCATCAATTTGTAAAGGCCAATCAGCTAGATATCTTTTTAATATTATTCCGGCAATTTTTTCGCGAGTTGCTGGTTGTCTAGCCTCTCTCTCAACAAGAGATGCTAAAATTAGAACTTGTTTTTCCGTCAACTTTGATTTTTTTTTGACACTTTGAAGCGCTGCAACGAATTTATCGTTATTTTTTATGATTGAATAGACTGTGTCAAATGTAGCGTTTTTTGGGACCATATAAGTGTCCGGAAAAATATATCCTTCTTTAGCTGTTCTGACAATTTCTATCTCAGGGATATCTAAAGTTTTGGAAATTATTTCTGCCATTTCTTCTTTCCTCATGCCTTCAATCAGGGTTATTGAAATGTCAGCGGTTCCTCGTGTAAGTTTATTGGCAACCTCAGCCGCATTCATATTCAGTGAAAGTTGAAATTCACCGGCTTGAATTTTTCTTTCGATTCCAAGCTTTTTAACAATGACATAAAAAATAATTTTATTTCTAATAAGCCCTTCATTGTCCAAATTATTTACAATTGTGTTTAAAGACTCTCCAGTTTTAATTAAGAATGTTTTTGTAGTAGCATCTGTTTTATTTACAGGAAGTGAACCCTCGCTATAGAAAAGGTAAAAGGAAACAGAAATTAAGATGATTAAAAACAGTAATATATTTGTTTTTTTCATATTATTCTATCTTAAATATCGGTAAATTTTTCAAAGTTGCCTCGGCTTCTTTAAGTCGATATTTATCATCAGAATATAGGGTAAAAATAACTTCATTTTTATTGACAGAATGATCTAATTTTTTGAGTAAATAAATACCGGCCTTTTTATCATCCGGCGCACCCAGTATTTTTGCGACCGTATTGAGATTGTGATTATTAATATCTTTAATTTTACCAGATACAGAAGATTTGACATCAAATTTGTTTTTGGCCAATTTCAAAGAATCGGAAGTAATTTTATGATCACCACCTTGAGCTTTGACGATTTCCTGAAACTTCTCTAACGCAGCTCCTGACTCAAGAATTTTTCTTGCTTCATCTTCCCCATTCTTATTTGCTCTTTCTTCTTTATAACAAAGTTCCAATAATTTTCCAGCCAGTCTCAACGATTTGGCTTCCAACCTAAGCGGACGGTCAGTTTTTTGTTCCAGCACGTATAAGACGTCACGAGCCTCTAAAATTGGTCCAATACCGCGTCCGGCCGGCTCTAAAGTTTCGTTAACGTCGCAAATAACTTTAATACCAAAACGATTAGCTAAATTTTCAAATTTTCTAGCAACGCTTTCTCCTTCTGAGAATCGATGAATCTTGGCAGTTTTTCCAATAGGAATGTCCAAAACTAAATGAGTTGTCCCTGCGGCAACTTTTTTTGCCATCACGGAAATGATAATTTTATCAAAAGATTCAAAAGCTAATGGCTCCTCAACTCTGATAATAATGTCATCAGCTGGAGCTATGCCGAGCTTTCCATTCCAAGCAATACAACCGCCAACTTCGTCAACTATTTTTGTAATTTGTTTTGGAGTAAATTCGACAGTTGCAATTGCCTCCATAACGTCGGCAGTTCCGGCGGGAGTTGTAATTGCCCGTGATGAAATTTTAGGTATTTTAAAACCAGCGGCGGCAATAATTGGAACGATGATCATTGTTGTTCGGGTTCCGGCTATCCCACCGACTGAATGTTTGTCAGCAACCAGGCCTTTGAATTTGAGTTTGTTGCCGGTTTCAACCATTGCTTTAGTAAAATGAAAAAGCTCTTGTGAAGTGTAGCCCTCCTTAAATGATGAAGCAACAAAATAAGTAGTTAAGACATCGGAAAGTTTTTCTTTAGATATCTCGTCCATTATTGCATATATTTCCCGGTAACTTAACTTTTTTCCCAAAAGTTTTTTCTGGATTGCTCCAATCGCCATTAATTTTTCTTTATCGTCATTCATATTGAATATAAATCTCTGTAAACTTTTTTTGATATTCCTTTAATTTTAAAATTAGGGATGTTAATAAATATATCTCTCTTATGTTAAATAACCAGGACAAAAATAAGTATAGGGCAAAATGAATTGTGGCGATTGAAGCAAGTAGTAAAAAGACATTTATCGTTCGACTGGTATCAAATATCAACCCATCTAAAAATTTCATGGAAAAATAACCGACAAATGATGCTAAGAAGGCAGAAAAAAACATTTTACCGATCTCAACAAAAATAGTTTTTAATCCCAAACCCTTAAGTCTAGAGGAAATTATTATAAAAAGGAGTGAGGAATTAAAAATCATACTGATGGAAAAGGATAAGGCTAAAGACCAAACCGGTAGTCGGAAAACAAAAATTGATAATAAACTCAGAGAAGTATTGATAAAAATTGAAAAAATACTAACATAAAACGGGGTTCGGCTGTCATGCATGCTATAAAAACAACGGGTTAAAAAATAATAACAGCCGTGGAAAGGCAACGATAAGGAAAAATATGAAAGAGTAACGGCAGTTGAGACAGTCGCCTCCCAATCAAACTTCTGGCCGCCAAAAAATAAACGAACCAAAGGAGTGCGGGCAAAAATAAAAAAGAAAGCAATCGGAATTGTTAAATAAAACAAATTGAGAAGTGAATCAGAAATAATTTTTTTAAATTCTTCGAGTTTTTTCTCTTGGAACATCTCCGTCAAATAGGGAAGAGATGCTTGTCCAAAAGCAATTCCTATCACTGAAACAGGCAGAAGTTGAAGATGCTGGGCAAGATAAAAAAAGGTGTAAGCACCTGATCCTAAAAAAGTTGTTAAGGTCAGATCGATTGTTGCGTCAATTTGAGCCACGATGACAGTAAAAGCCCTTGGAATGACCATTCTGATAAATTCGATTAAGCCCTTGGTCTTTTTTAGCATGAATTGATATTTAAAGTCGGAATTAAAAAAAAGCGGTATTTGAATAACGAAAAGGAAAAAAGCGCCGATGATGACGCCCCAAATTGGGGCGAAAAGGAATAAAGTCGGATAGAGAAATATCGTTGTCAAAATAATGACTACGTTATAGATAATTGGAGCTAAAGCCGAAAGAAAAAAAATTTTATTGGCTTGACCGATTCCCGTCAAAAAGTTGCCCAAGACAAAAAATGGCAGCTGTCCCAAAAGTAGCAACCTTGATAGGTTGACAATTTTTTCTATTTTTATTAGATCATAACCCGGTGTTAAGACAGGAATTATTTTATCGAGGAAAAGAGAGACGATGACGACGAAAACAGTCAAAAGAATAAAGATCAAGTTTATAATTGACGAAATATTTTCAGACAATTCTTTTTTATTATTTTTATATTTGAGATAGATAGGAATGAAAGTTGAAGTGAGCGCTCCGGTAATTAATATCTCGAAGATAATATCAGGGATTCTAAAGGAGGCAAAAAAAATATCAAGTTCTTCTTTATTAAAATATCCGGCAAGGATTCGGTAACGTAAAAAACCGGAAAGGCTTGTCAGGACGATCATAAATGATAACAAAATCGCTGAAGAGAAAATACTTTTTTGCTTGGCAAATACGAAGTCCTGGGTTTTTTTTAATAATCTTTCCACAAAGAAAGTATACAATAAAGAAATTTATGCTAGGTGTGATTAAGCTTTACAAACTCGTCTTGCCTCATTTCCTTTAGAGGCGAAAGCTACTCCAGTCTCTGAATCCATCTGACTGCAAACTGCTTCACAAAACGCACATAAACTAATACCTATTATTCGCGCAAGTCCTCTTTGACCGTCAAAAGTCTTGGCTCGATCTGGTGTCAAATCGGTTTTTAACCCACTTTCAAGCCTCTTATCATAGACATCAAGGGCTGAAATCACAACTGTTTGATAATAAGGCATATTTGGAGCTATTATATTTCTTCTTCTTCTTTGCAAGCGGAAAACAAAAATAGGGTCAGACCCTCATCAAGAGACTGACCCTAATAAATATCTGTTGACAGCGGGCGGAAAATGGTGTCTAATTAAGACATATGGTGTTTTTTGGTGAATATCAAATTAACTTTTCAGGATCAGGTAGGTTATTATTACCAAAAAAAGTACGAGAACTGCTGAAAGGTAATACTTTTATTTTAACAAAAGGATTTGGAAGTTGTTTGTCAGGTTATGACAAAGACGATTGGGAAAAAAGAGCGGCAGAACTGTTAAATCCGTCATTACTCCAACCCACAGACATGGATAACAGACGCTATATTTTTTCTTCATTAGTTTACCTTGAGATAGATGAACAAGGTCGATTCGTGGTTCCAAAAAATTTGTTGGGATACGGCCAATTAAAAGATAAAGTTGTGATCATTGGAGTTGGAGATCATTTTGAGATATGGGAAGCGGAAAAATGGGGCTCATATATTAAAAAGGTTAAAAGTTAGAAGTCAAAAGGCAAAAGTTAAAGTAAAAAGTCAAAAGTATTTAAAACTTTTTAATTTTGAATTTCATTTTTAACTTTTAACTTTTGAATTTTGATTTATTTTATGCATACACCAGTTTTATTGGATCAAGTAATTAAAGCTTTAGAAATCGTAAAAGATGGACTATATATTGACGCAACATATGGCGAAGGTGGATATAGTCAGGCTATTTTGGAAAGAGGGGGGAAAGTTCTTGGACTAGATTTAGATCAGGATCAAATAACAAAAGGTCTGGATGACATAGTGCTTGTTCAGGGTAATTTTGGAGATATTGAAAAAATAGCTAAAGAAAATAATTTTTTCCCTGTTGATGGAGTTGTCTTCGATCTCGGACTTTCTATGAAACAGATAAGTCAGTCAGGACGAGGATTTTCCTTTAAGAAATTAAACGAACCTTTAGATATGAGAATGAGCTTAAAAACAGAAATGACGGCGAAATATCTATTAAATCATCTTTCTGAAACGGAACTTTATGAAGTTTTTGCCAGAAATTCTGAAGAAATTAATTCTCAAAAAATTGCCCGTGAAATTGTTATTAAACGTCAAATTAAAAAATTAGACATTGTGGCCAATTTAATAAATTGCATAGATAGTGCGATCGGAGAGCCAGATAATAACGTTTATAAGCGAATTTTCCAAGCTTTACGAATCCAAGTTAACGAAGAGTTTGAAAATTTAAAAAATGGTTTGCTAGGAGCGACAAAAATTATTAAAGAAAAAGGGAAAATAGCTGTTGTAACATTCCATTCTTTAGAAGATAGAATAGTTAAAAAATTTTCAAAATTTCCTGGTCTAAAACTTTTAAACAAAAAACCGATCGTAAATCGCAGAGGTCGAAGTTTTGAAAAATCAGCAAAATTACGATTAATAGTTAAGGATATTCTATGAAAAATATTTTTTTAAAAACAACTGGACTGCTCATGACTGTCCTAGTCATAGCCAATTTATTTGTTGTTATTTCAGGCATCGTCATCAGCGACGAAATTGATAATTTTGAGAAGAAAACTGACAGCCTCGTTAAAATTAATCTGACCTTAGAAAAAGAAGTAGCTAGTCTTGGTTCTTTAAAGTTTGCTCAAGAACAGGCTAAAGAATTTGGCTTTATTAATTCAGCAGCGCCTCAATATATTGATCAGCTAAAGTACGCGTATAGATAATTTATAGCAAGTCCTTCGACAGGCTCAGGATAAACTAGTCGAACTATGAAAATAAAATTTATTTTTCTAATTTTTATCTTTTTTTATTTAGCCATTATCGTCCGGCTATTTTTTCTTCAAGTAATATTTTCACCTGCAAATAAAGGTGCATATTTAAAAACGAATAAACTTTATCCGATTCGAGGAAGAATTTATGATCAGAACAACCAACCGTTAGTTTTAAACCAAAATAGCTATCAATTATATATCGAACCAAAGAAAATTAAAGATAAGGACAATCTAATTCAGTTATTAAGTAAAGGATTAGAGTTAGAAGAAGCATCAATTTCGGCCAAGCTAGATATGACAAAAGATTGGGTGGCAATATCGAGTGGCCTAACCCAAGAGCAAAAAGATAAAATCAGTAAATTAAATTTAAAAGAAATAGGCTTCGAATATCAAACCAAAAGGTTTTATCCGGAGGCTTCGCTTTCTGCTCATATTTTAGGTTTTTTAGGTAAAGATAATGAAGGAGAAGATGTTGGATATCTAGGATTAGAAGGATTTTATAGTCGCGATCTTCGTGGTCTCCCGGGATTTGTGGAAACGGAAAGAGACATTGTTGGTAGACCAATATTGATCGGGATTCAACAAAGAGTCGAACCAGAAGATGGACGGGACCTAGTTTTAACCATTGATAAAAATATCCAAGAAATTACCAAAAAAAAATTACTTGAAGGCATCGAAAAATACAAAGCAAAAAAAGGTTGCGTCATTACAGCCGATCCTAAAACGATGGCAATTTTATCCTTAGTTTGCTTGCCTGATTATGATTTAGAAAAATACTATTTATTTGACGAAAATTTTTACAAAAACTTAGCTATTTCGGATCTTTACGAGCCTGGGAGCGTTTTCAAACCGTTTATCGTGGCCGCGGCTTTGGAAGAAAAAAAAATTAAACCTGACGATACTTATAGTGAAACAGGACAGGTTTCGGTTGGTGAATATAATATAAAAACTTGGAATGATAAATATGAAGGAAAAATTTCAATGACAAGAATATTGGAAAAATCTTCAAACGTAGGCATGGTCTACATTGGAGAAAAATTAGGGAATAAAAAAATTTATAACTATCTTGAAAAATTTGGGTTTGGTCAAAATACCAATATCGATCTTGAGGGTGAAGCAAGTGGTTATTTAAAACCACAAGGAAGTTGGTACCCGATTGATTATGCAACCGTAACCTTTGGTCAAGGAATTGCCGTCACACCAATACAAATGATTCGAGCCTTTGCTTCCATTATTAATGGTGGCAATTTAATGAGACCGTATGTTGTTCAAAAAATTGTTGCGGAAAATAAAATCACAGAAATTAAACCAAAAGTTGAAAAAAGAGTCGTTTCTAAAACAACATCGGACATTATAAAAAAGATGTTAGTTTCAACAGTCGAAAACGCTGAAGCCAAGTGGGATCGTCCAAAAGGATATTCAATCGGAGGGAAAACCGGCACGGCTCAAGTACCAATAAAAGGAATTTATGATGCCTCAAAAACAATTGCTTCATTTATTGGATTTGCTCCGGCTTCGGATCCAAAATTTCTGACCTTCGTCGTTTTATATGAACCGAAGAGTTCGCAGTGGGGTTCTGAAACAGCCGCACCCTTGTTTTTTGAAATCGCAAAGGACTTAATTGTGTACTATAATATTAGCCCTGATAGATAATATGACTAATCCGACCAATACTACCAATCCGACCAATAAGCAAATGAATAATTTAATAAACAAATAATTTAATAATTTAGTTATTTGCTTATTTGGTTTTTAATTTATTGGTAGTATTTGTCTATTTGTAGTATTGGTAGTATTTAACATATGCAAAAGATCAAGAATTTATATCACTTATTTCAAGCCATATTAGCTAATTTATGGTATGGCTTTCCCAGTCGGCGCCTTAAAGTTATTGGTGTGACTGGTACTGACGGAAAAACAACAACGACCCATTTAATTGCTCATATTCTGAAAGTGGTCGGAAAGAAGGTTTCTTTTGTATCTTCGGTTTTTGCCTCCATTGGTGGAAAAGAATCTGATATTGGTTTTCACGTGACAACACCTAGTTCTTTTACCCTACAAAAACTATTAAAAAGGTCAGCAGATAATCATGACGGATACTTTATTTTAGAAACCACCTCACACGCCCTTGATCAAAACAGAGTATGGGGAATTAAATATGAAATAGGCGTGATTACAAATATTACTCATGAGCATTTGGATTATCACGGAACTTACGAAAAATACGTTAAAGCTAAATTAAAGTTGTTATTGAATTCAAAAGTGGCGGTGATAAATGAGGACGATGAATCATACAAACTACTAAGTCAAAAGTTAAAAGTTAAAAGTCAAAAATACAATTCAAAAGTCAAAATTCTAGAGGAGTTGCCAGAATTAACAAAGTTCAATCAATATAATTATGCGGCGGCGTACACAGTTTGTAAAGAATTAGGTTTATCTGATGAAGTTATTTTGCAAGCATTGAAAACATTTGAGTTGCCAAAAGGAAGACTGGACTTGGTTTATGACAAAGATTTTAAAATAATAATCGATTTTGCTCATACGCCAAATGCATTGCTGCAACTTCTACCATCAATTAGGAAACTATATTTAAAAAAAGGCGGCCGACTTATTCATGTTTTCGGTTCAGCCGGACTTCGAGATTTCACCAAAAGGCCTTTAATGGGTGAAGCATCTGCAAAGTATTCTGAAATTATTTATATTACGGAAGAAGATTACCGAACCGAAGACCCGAATAAAATATGCATGCAAATAGCTTCTAGTATGAATAACGCCAACTATAAAATTATTTTGGACCGTCAAACAGCAATTAACCAAGCTATTAAGATAGCTAGAATAGACGATGTAGTCGTTTTGACAGGAAAAGCACACGAGAAGAGCATGTGTAGGGGGCAGATAGAATATCCGTGGGATGAGTATAAGGCAGTTGAGAAAGCATTAAAATTATGATCACTTACGATTCTGATCTCAAAATATTTTATTCTACCTTAATTAACGACGATAAGTTTTTTGGTGGATTTGGAACTAGAGCACTGGGCGATGGTCGTAATATTGATACGGCAATTAACTTTGCCCAGATAAATATTCCTAATTTTAAAACAATCGTTATTCCAGAGCAGATTCATTCGGTTAACGTTACCAACTTCAGCGCTAATTTAATTGATAATGTCGAACGCATTTCAGAGACTGACGGAGTCATTACAAAAGATTCAAATTCTGTCTTGACAGTCATTACTGGAGATTGTGTCCCGATTATGTTTGCGGAAAAAAAACAAGGAATAACGGGAATTTCTCATCAGGGTTGGCGGGGAAGTGTCAAGCGAATGGCACAAAAAATGATAAATAAAATTATTGAGATAGGTGGAAAGAAAGAAGATATATTTGTTGCCATAGGTCCTTCGATCGGTGAGTGTTGCTATGACATTGAGGATGAGCGCTATTATCAATTCATTTCGGAGTTTGATGGTTATGCTAAAAAAATCTTTCGCCGTCATCAGGGTAAACTTCATCTTAATCTATCACTTTTAAACTATTTGCAAATCATGGAAACAGGTATTCCAAAAAAAAACATAGATTATTTTCCATTCTGCACCAAATGTGACAAAAAAAGATTTTTTTCTTTCCGAAGAGACAAAAAAGTAGATTATGGAGAAATGCTTAGTTTTGTAGTCCGAAGTTAGGGTCTGACCCTGTATAATTTGATGTAATGTTAGAACAATCTAAAAATATATTTTTCCTCGGTATAAAAGGGGTGGCCATGGCCAATTTGGTCGTGATATTGAAGAAGATGGGTAAAAACGTTACCGGCTGTGATATCGAAGAAGAATTTATCACTGACAAACTTTTAACGGACAACAATATTAATTGGACAACTGGTTTTAACTTAGATAAACTTCCAAAAAAAACCGACTTAATTGTTTATTCAGCAGCTCACGGAGGAACAAACAATCCATTGATAGTTGAAGCAGTAAAAAATAATATTAACGTTATTTCTCAGGCGAAACTAGTCGGAGAATTAGCCGATGAGTTTGAGACTAAAATTGCCATTTGTGGTTGCCACGGAAAAACTACTACTTCATCTTTGCTGGTTTATGCGTTAAATAAATTAAAACAAAAGCCCAGTTATTTAGTCGGCGTACCATTTTTTACCGACTATCAAGGTGGCGATTTTCAAAATAAAAAATATTTTGTCGTTGAGGCAGATGAGTATGGAGTCAATCCGCCAGTTGATAAGACGCCCAAATTTAATTTTTTAAACCCTGATTACATTATTGCCACCAACATAGATTTTGACCATCCGGATGTTTATAAGGATATTGAGGAAACAAAAAAGGCCTTCGTAAATTTTTTTGATAACAAAAAACTTATTGCCAATATTGATGATCCAAATTTACTTCGATGTATCGATACATCGAAGGTTGTAACTTATGGTGAGTCGGAAAAAGCTGATTATCAGATAATTAACTGTAAGATAAGTGAAAATGAAAGTGCTTTTGAAATAAAAAATGTTGGTGATTTTAAAATTTCACTTTTTGGTAAACATAATATTTTTAACGCAACTGCTGTTATCGTTCAACTTTTGGAGTTGGGATTTAAAACTGATGAAATTAAAAAGGCGATTTTGGGTTTTTCGGGAGCGGAAAGACGTTTTGAACAAGTTTATTTCAAAAATAATATTTATTTATTTGATGACTATGCCCATCATCCGGCCGAAATTGAAGCAACAATCAATGCTGCCAAAGCTAGATTTAAGGATAGAAGAGTCATCGTAATTTTTCAACCGCATACTTATTCAAGGACGAGCAATTTATTAAAGAATTTTAATGAAAGTTTATCTTTAGCTGATATTGGCTTAATACTGCCAATTTTTGCCTCCGCACGAGAAACCAGTAGTCAATTTAAAGTTAGTTCTAAAGATATTGTTGGTAAATCAAAAAATTTGAATTATGTTGCTTCAAATGATCAGTTAATCGATCAGATAGGGAACATTATCAAAGATGGGGACGTGATTTTCACTATGGGTGCAGGGGACGTGTACAAACTAAAGGAACAAATTATTAGAATTATTAATACAAAAAAATTAAAAAGTTATAACCCGCAAATAGAAAAAAACAAAGATCTGACGTTTTTAAATACGTTGAGATCTAACACAACTGCAGAATATTTTTTAGATGCCAGAACTAGAGAAGATCTGATCGAAGGCAAAAAATTTGCTTTAAAAAATAAATTGCCAGTGTTTATTTTGGCTGGAGGATCAAACTTGGCAATTGTAAAAGAAAAGATTGAAGGTCTGGTAATAAAAAATAACTATAAAGAAATGACGATCATTAAAGAGGCTGATGACCATGTGCTTTTATCGGTTTCCTCTGGCTACCCAGTATCTTTACTGGTAAATGAAACGGTAAAGAAAGGCTATCAGGGATTTGAATATCATAGAGGATTGCCTGGAACCGTCGGGGGCGCGATTTATATGAATTCCAAATGGACTAGGCCAGAAAGCTATTTCGGGGATAGCTTGGTTATGGGTTACTTAGTCACTGGGTTAGGAGAAATCAAAGAAGTGGATAAAAAATATTTTGAATTTGCTTATGACTATAGTATTTTGCAGAAAACAAAAGAGATTTTATTGGAGGCAGTTTTTAAATTAAAAAAAATTAGTTCGTCAATTCTTGAAGAAAGAGCAAAGTCAGCTTTTGAATATCGAAAGCAAACCCAACCAATGGGTGAAAAAACCTCCGGTTGCTTTTTTAAAAACGTTGAGGGAAAGTCCGCAGGTCAAATGATTGACCAATCAGGTTTGAAAGGCTTTGCCGTTGGTGATTTCTTCGTTTCATCTATACATGCTAACTTTATTATAAATCGAGGGCACGGTCAGACGAAAGACTTGATAAAACTTGTTAAGATTATTAAAGAAAGGGTAAAACAAAAGTTTGAAGTAGAGTTACATGAGGAAGTAATTATTATTTAAATTTTTTTATGTCTGATTCTTATTTAATTAAAGGTGGTAAACAGCTAAAAGGCGAGGTTATTTTGTCAGGGGCTAAAAACGTGGCTTTAAAAACAATTATTGCTGCTTTAATGTTTAAGGGTGATGTGATTTTAAAAAATATTCCAAGAATTAATGATGTCTTGGATTTGGTTGAGTTGGTTAAGTCGCTTGGAGCAAAGGCAGAATTTAAAGAAAAAAACACTTTAGTAGTAAATGGTGGTACTTTAAAAAATAACCGGGTTGATCTAGTCAGCGGTTCAAAAATCAGAGTTTCCTTTATGCTTTTTGCTCCTTTACTTCATAGATTTGGTGAATGTTTTGTTCCAAACCCGGGAGGTTGTAGGATTGGTGCCCGTCCAATTGACCGTATTATAAAAGGGTTAATTGCTCTTGGAATAAAAGTCGATTATGATCCGGAAACTGGCTATTATCATGCAAAAATGATCGCTAAACCAAAAGGAAGCTATCGTTTTGAAAAGCCAAGTCATACGGGTACAGAACTTTTGATGATGATTGGATTGATGACTGATGAAAAAGTTGAGATTGAGAATGTAGCTAATGAACCGGAAATTGATGATCTTATTTTATATTTAAATTCATCAGGAGCAAGTATTGTGGAAGAAAATAATAAGATAATAGTTGGCAAAAGCAAGGAGCTTAAACAAAAAGAAGATTTTACAATTATGTCTGATAGAAACGAATTAGTGACTTATGCGACGTTGGCAGTTGCAAGTCAAGGTGATGTCACGATTAGCCCAATTGATGAGAGATTAATTTTTTCTTTTCTAGAAATCATGAAAGAAGCGGGAGCTGGAGTCGAAGAAATATCAAATTTTAAATACAGATTTTTTTATCAAGGTGTGTTGAAACCAGTCGATATTGAAACATCTCCCCATCCTGGATTTATGACCGACTGGCAACCAAGCTGGGCGATATTAATGTTAAAAGCAAACGGATCATCGATAATTCATGAACGAGTTTTTGAAAATAGATTTTCTTATGTTGAAGAATTAAAAAAACTAGGAGCAAATATTGAATTTGTTAATACCGAAGTAGAAAACCCTAGTTCTTTCTATCATTTTAATCATGACAAAAATAAAACATATCAACAAACGATAAAGATTATTGGACCATCGGAACTTCATAATGCCATTTTAAATATATCTGACTTACGGGCTGGGGCGGCTTTAGCTTGCGGAGTTTTACTGGCGACCGGCGAATCGGTTGTCAACGGGGCATCAATTTTAGAGAGAGGCTATGAAGATTTTGCCGAGAAAATAAGAAAGTTGGGAGGAGAGATTAAAAAGGTTTAATTTGATAAAATATAGCTATGAGAAGGATTAAAAATATCTTGTTACTTGCTGGAGGGGATAGTACCCGATTTTGGCCATTGGAGAATAAGCTATTCTTTAGTTTTTTGGGCAAACCATTAATCCTCTACCAGATAGAGGAATTTCTTAAATATGGAGAATTGGTTACTGTAGTTGCTAGCAAATCGAATGCAACTGCCATTAAACGGTTAGTCGATAATAACAATATTAAATCAGTCCAAATAATAATCCAAAAAGACGAATATCCTGGGATGGCCGGGGCAATTCACTCAGTAAAAAATCATATAAAAGGTGAAGTTTTGATCGTCAATGGCAGCGACCTGATTGATTATTCGACCATTATTTCGAAATTGATATTGTTAGTTAACCAAGAAAATAAACTAATATTGGTTGGTAAACAGTTTAACGAATATTTTCCAGGAGGCTATTTTAAATTAGGTGATAATAAAAAAATTATTGAAATAATCGAAAAACCAACCAAAGACAAAAGACCTTCATCGGTTGTCAAATTAGTTTTTGATTATTTTGCCGATATTAATCTTTTATTAAAATATTTTACTGAAGTAAAAACACAAAATGACGATCTGTATGAAGTTGTTATGAATAAATTATTGTCTGAGGACATAAAGAAGACCTATTTGATTTATGATTCATATTGGTGTGCTTTAAAGTATCCATGGCATGTTTTGTCGATGATGCGTAATTTCTTAACGTCAATAAAAGAAAAAAAAATTTCCCAAACTTCGGAAATCTCTGAAAAAGCCCTAATAGTCGGGCCTGTTGTAATTGGCGAAAATGTTAAAATCGGAGATTTTGTTAAAATTGTTGGACCAACTTTTATTGGTGACAACACTGTTGTTGGCGACTATTCAATGATTCGAGAAAGTCAAGTGGGAGAAGATAATTTGGTTGGTTCATTCTCAGAAATTGCCCGTTCTTACATCGGTAATAACGTTTTTTTACATCGAAACTACGTCGGTGACTCCGTACTGGATAATGATGTGATGTTTGGTGCTCAAGCGGTGACCGGAAATCTTAAATTTGACGGCGAAAAAATCCTATCTGTTGTCAAGGAAGAAAAAGTTGACACAAATTTGAATAAGTTGGGGGCAATAATCGGTAATCTTTCTAAAATTGGTGTGAACTCAACAATTTTTCCTGGAGTTAAAATTGGGAAAAAAAGTTGGATAGGGCCTGGGGAAAGAGTAAAATATGATGTTGAAGATAAAACTTATTTGACAGATGGAGAAGAAAAGGAGAATATTAAGGTTTAAATTATGTTAAAAGCGTGACACTAAATTTTATTTCTCCGTGGGAACCCTCCCCTTTTCGGGGACTCCCAAGTCGAAAAAAATTAAGTATCCCGCTTTTATTATGGCAGTAAAACTAATTATATGAAAAAAATAACTGTAATTGGAGGAGGGACGGGAACTTTTGTGGTTTTATCAGGACTAAAAAAACATCATTTGGATTTATCAGTGGTGGTGACGATGATGGATTCCGGTGGTTCGACAGGCCGTCTAAGAGATCAGCTTGGCATTCTTCCACCCGGAGATCTTCGTCAATGTTTAGTCGCTTTATCTGACGCTCCTTTGCTATGGAGAAAACTTTTTTTATATCGTTTTGAGAAGGGAGATCTGGAAGGACATAATTTTGGCAATATTTTTTTGGCGGCACTTGAGAAAGTTAGCAATTCGTATGATGAAGCAATTGAGACGGTTTCTTACGTTCTTAAAACAAAAGGCAAGGTAATTCCCGTTACTTTTAATAAACTTCATTTGGTTGCAGAATACGAAAATGGCAAAAAGGTGACAGGCGAAGGCTTGATAGATGAAAATCACTCAGAAAAGACAGGTATTAAAACTGCTTATTTAGAACCCCAAGGTAATGCCAATCCTAAAGCCATTAAAAGTATTGAAGAATCAGATTATATTGTCATCGGACCAGGTGATCTTTACACAAGTATTATTCCGGTTCTTTTAGTGAACGATGTTAAAGAAGCGATGAAGAAAAGTAAAGCAAAAATTATATACATTATGAACTTGATGACAAAATCCGGACAAACAACTAATTATAAAGCTTCAGATCATGTTCGTGATCTAGTGAAATATTTAGGAGTAGAACCTGATTTTGTTTTGATTAATAATGGCCCAATCAGTTCGGAAGTTTTGACGAGTTATGAGCGCTATAATGAAGTTAAGGTGGTCAATGATTTAAATAAAAATGGCTATCAAATAATAGAAAAAGATTTAGTTGATGTAAAAAAAGTTGAAAAAAATTCAACTGATATTTTGTATCGTAGTATATTGCGCCATGATTCAGAGAAGGTGGCGGAGTTATTAGTTAATATATTTAAATAAGGTCTGACCCTAAAGGATCAGACCTTCACTAAAGGGACTGACCTTCATACATATGTTTAAAACACACACAATCTCATTTAAAAATGCATTTAACGGTTTAGTTTGGGCTTTGAAAACCCAACCAAACTATCGAATTCATTTATCTTTATCATTATTATCTATTGTTTTTGGTTTCTATCTAAAAATTTCTTACTTCGAATTTCTTTTAATTGTTTTTCTAATCACTGTGGGATTATCTATCGAAACAATTAATACTGCAATTGAGGAAGCAACTGATGCAATCGATACTAAAATAAGAGAAGACATTAAAATTGCTAAGGACGTTTCGGCTGCCGCGATGTTGATTTATGCGATCGGCGCAACGGTAATTGCAATGATGATATTCTTACCAAAGCTCATTTAATTCAAAAGTTAAAAGTTAGAAGTCAAAAATTAAAGTCAAAATTAAAAAGTTTTAAACTTTTGACTTTTTACTTTCACTTTTAAGTTTTGATTTTTGAATTTTAACTTTATTATTATGTCAACTTATTTATTCGCCGTATTTGCATCGTTTCTTTTAAATTTCATACTAATTGTTCCATTCATTAATTTTCTTTATCAACTGAAATTTCAAAGGCAACAACAAAAAACAAAAGATTTTTTAGATAAACCAACGCCAATTTTTGATTATTTTAACAGACACAAACACGGAACCCCGATTGGCGGAGGAATCTTAATTCTTTTAACAACAGTTTTTGTATTCTTCTTTTTTATTTTGATGTATTCAATCTTCAAAAAAAATATTTTTAGTAACTACCCCTCTGCATCATCAGAAATTATAATTATTATTTTTACGTTTTTATCTTTTGGTATCCTAGGTTTTTTAGATGATTTCAAGAAGATATTTTTATGGAAAGAAAGTAGTTTTTTTGGATTGAGATTTAGGCACAAGTTGGTTATACAAATAATATTGTCTTTAATAATTTCCTACATGTTATTTTTTAATCTTAAAATAAGCATTATCCATATTCCTTTTTTTGGTGTTTTTGATATCTCTTATTTTTACATCTTGTTTTCTTCATTTGTTATTATTGCCTTTGCCAATGCCGTCAATATTACCGATGGTTTGGACGGGTTAGCCAGCGGTATTTTGCTTTTTGCTCTATTCGGTTTTTGGGTAATTTCAAGGTCAATCCTTGATGTGCCAACCTCATTATTTATTGCCGCGTGGATAGGTGGGTTAATGGCCTTCTTATATTTTAATATTTATCCGGCGAGAATTTTTCTTGGCGATACCGGATCCTTATCATTTGGCGCAACATTTGCCGTAATAGGTTTGATTTTGGGAAAAGCTTTTGCACTCCCGATTATTGGAGGGGTTTTTATTATAGAAATCGGATCCTCATTAATCCAAATTATTGGAAAAAAATATTTTAATAAAAAACTTTTACCGGTTGCTCCATTTCATTTATATCTCCAACACAAAGGTTGGGAAGAACCGAAGATTATTATGCGCTTATGGCTTATTTCAATAGTCTTTGTCATCTTCGGCCTGATGATCGCGTTTATGAAGTAAAATATACTAATGAGCTTACAATTGATGCAAGATTTAAAGAAAAGGTACGAGGGAAAACAGGTTTTGATTGTTGGTCTTGGGTTGCAGGGCGGTGGAACTGGAATAGCTCGTTTTTTTGCCGGGCTTGGAGCCAAAGTAACGATCACAGATAAGAAAGAAGAAAATAAACTACTTCCATCGATCGATCAATTAAAAGGTTTGGATATTCGATTTCGTTTAGGCGGGCATAAAGTTGAGGACTTTATAAATACAGATGTAATTTTTAAGGGCCCGTCAGTTCCGTGGACATCTTCAGAAATAATTGCAGCCCAACACAAAAATATTCCAATTGAAATGGAAATGTCTTTTGTAGTTGCCAACTATCCAGGAAAAGTGATTGGAATTACGGGAACGAGGGGTAAGTCAACAACAACCCATTTGATCTTTAATCTATTGAAGGAATCAGGTCTAAAGGTAAGATTGGGAGGTGGATTACCCGGGATATCAACCATCGACTGTCTAAGGGAGGCAGATGAAAATAGTTGGTTAGTGGCGGAGCTTTCTTCTTGGGCTCTTTCAGGTTTCCATCAGAAGAAAATCAGTCCGCATATTTCAGTTTTTACAAATTTTTATCCTGACCATCTGAATTATTATAAAAATCTGGAAGAATATTTTTATGATAAGCAAGCGGTCTATCAATATCAAAAAAAAGGGGATTATTTTGTTTTTAACAACGATTTATTAAGAGCTCGACACCTTTTTTTCGACCGCCACACCCCAATGGGGCCCCTGGCGATTATCTCAAAAAATATGTCTTCGCTTCATCAAGGCGCAGAAATATTTTTTTCTAAAAGTGATTTTCCTTACGAACTAACTTATTTAAAGGGAGATCATAATTTGGAGAATGCGGCGGCTGCATTAAAAGTCTCTGATATATTAAAGATAGATAAAAATAAAGCCATTGAAATAATTAAAGATTTTGCTGGACTACCTTATCGTCTCAAAGTAGTGGGTAAAAAGAATAACGTAACATTTATTAATGACACGACATCAACCACTCCAATCGCGACCATTAAAGCAATAGAGTCACTAAAAGATAAAAAAATAATATTATTTTTAGGAGGTAATTCGAAAAATCTTCCAAAAGATGATCTAATTGATCACTTGAAAGGTATAGAAAAAATTATATTGTTATCTGGCTTATTCACAGATGAGATTTTGCCTACGTTAAAAGAAAAATATCCTGAGAAATTAGTCGGACCGTTTGATGATTTAGACAAAGCCGTGAAAGAGGCGTATCAGATTGCTCAAGCACTGGATCCCCGCCTCCGCGGGGATGACAACAAAGAGACAGTTCTATTATTCTCACCAGGTGCAACTTCATTTGCAATGTTTAACAATGAATTCCATCGGGGAGAAGAGTTTAATAAATTAGTCAAATCGTTCACAAATCAAATTAATGAATAAATTATTCATTCGTAATAAATTCTTCCTTCCTCTAATAACTATCCCTATAATCATGTCTCTCATCGGTTTGATTTTCATTTTTGAAGCTTCGGCCGTCAACAGTTCTCGACAGTTTGGTGACAGTCTTCATTATCTAAAATATCAGGGAGTTTGGATTTTTTTAGGTCTTATTGTGGTGACAATATTTTCATTTATTGATTACAAACAACTATATTTTCTTTCCTTTGTCTCACTTATTTTGACAATCATTTTATTAGTTATAGTTCTTATACCCGGAGTTGGGTCAAAAATTGGCGGGGCTAGACGTTGGATTGACCTTGGTTTTTTTAGTATGCAGCCAACAGAATTGGCAAAATTTTCAGTAATCATATATCTGTCTTCATGGTTTTCCAGGAAAGAAAAAAACAGGTTTTTGCCTTTTATCTCTCTTATTTGTTTTTTAGTTTTTTTAACTATGCTACAGCCGGATATGGGGACAGCAATAATAATTTTTTTAATTAGCCTGATCATCTACTATTTTTCCGGAGCAAAATTTATGGATTTTATAATAATCTTTGGTGGCTCCGTTATAAGTTTATATTTTTTAATAAAATTATCTCCATACCGATTTAATCGTTTATTAGCTTTTTTAAATCCTTCAGTTGATCCCTTAGGAATTTCTTATCATATTAATCAGATCTTTATTTCGCTTTCTTCAGGAGGATTTTTTGGGCGTGGATTTGGAGCATCAAGACAAAAATATTTATTTTTACCGGAAGCGCACACAGACTCAATTTTTGCCATAATTGGAGAAGAATATGGTTTTATTGGCAGTCTAATTTTAATTTGTTTATATTTTATTTTTATCTATAAAATATATCATTTGATACGTCTATCGCCTGATAGCTTGTCAAAACTAATTTTAATTGGTATTTTCGCCTTTTTTAATCTTCAATTTCTAATTAATCTTGCTGGAATGACAGGTCTTTTTCCGATAGTTGGAGTGCCAATTCCATTTTTATCTTATGGTGGAAGCAATCTGCTAATATCATTTGCATTGATCGGAATAATGATGAACATAGAGAAGAGAGTGAAGGTATAATATAAATATGAAATTACTTATAACAGGCGGTCATCTTTCCCCAGCTTTGGCCTTGATCGATGAAATTGAAAAAATAAAAAAAGAAGTAGATATTATATTTGTTGGTCGCAAATATCCAACAGATCGGGAACGAACATTATCTCTTGAGTACAAAGAAATCAGTAAAAAAAATCTCATTTTTATTTCAATTGAAGCAGGACGATTAAATAGAATAATTTCTGTTTCTTCGCTGATAAGTTTTATTAGGATCCCTTTCGGGCTTATCCAAGCATTTTTTATAATTAATAAATACCGACCAGATAAGATTATGTCATTTGGCGGCTATTTAGCCTTACCGGTTGTATTTTGGGGTTATATTTTTCGGATCCCGGTTTATACACATGAACAAACTCTTCGACCTGGTTTAGCAAATCGCTTTATTAGTTTCTTTTCAAAAAAAATATTTGTTTCATTTGATGAGGTTAAACATAACTTTCCAGCGAAAAAAACCTTTGTTTCAGGTAATCCTGTTAAGCCGTCAATTTTTAGGATCATAGATAAACCATTTGAAATAAAAAAGGATCGACAGGTAATCTATATTACAGGGGGATCACTTGGGTCACATAGTATAAATTTACATATTAAAAAAATCTTAAAATCCTTATTAGATAAATATATTGTTATCCATCAGGTTGGAGATACTAAGGAATATCATGATTACGAGGATCTGTTAACTATTAAAGATCAATTACCAAAAGTTCTGCAATCAAGATATTTTTTAGTAAAACATTTTTTTGATGATCAAATTGGTTATATTTACAACATATCTGATCTGGTTATTGGAAGATCTGGGGCTAATACTTTTTTTGAACTTCTATCATTAAATAAACCGGCATTATTTATACCATTACCTTGGTCTTCAGGTCGGGAGCAGCAACATCACGCAGAAATTTTTACTAAAGCTGGTTGTGGAGAAATTTTTCACCAAATTTCGCCCAGCGAAAAACTCTTACGCCTAATTGACCTAATGGCTGGCAGAATTGAATATTATAAAAACAATTTTAAAAATTTATCAAAATTTTATAAAAAAAATGTCTCTAAATACCTCATCAGTGAAATTTTTAAACAAGATTAAGTTTTTTTCTTTTTTTCTACTGCTATGTGCAATATTTTTTTTATTGCTATTTTTTGGTTATAAGATATTTCTAATAAAAGATATACAGATCGTTTCAAGCAAGCAATTTACATTAGCTAATAAAGAAAAGCTAATTAATAAAAGTCTTCTATTTGCCAATGAAGATCAAATTGCCAAGGAAATCATAAAAAAAAATTTTTTAATAAAAACCGCTAACATTGAAAAAATTTGGCCTGATAAGCTAAAAATATCAGTAACTTTCTATGAACCCTGCGTTTCCCTATTAGTAAACAGTGGTTTTTTTAGTTTATCCTGTGATGGAAGAATTCTACAAAAAACTAGGGACATACTGCAATATTTGCCGGTAATTAATTATTATCAAAAACTGAATAGTCGATCTTTTCAGACGGGTAGTTGGGTTGATTATAAAGATATTAAACAAGCACTTTTTTTTATCGTTAAATTAAAAGAAATAAATCTCACGTCATTGACTATTGATATACGCGGTCAAGATATGTTAGTATTTAATTTAATTGGTAGTCAACAAATTGTTTTTAGTAATAGTAAAGATAAAAACGTCCAGGATTATCAATTAGAATTGATTGTCAAACAGTTTAAGATAGAGGGAAAGGAATTTAAGAAGATTGACCTGAGGTTTGATAAACCGATTATTGAGTTTTAATATGACAGACAATTTAATTTGCGGTATTGATATTGGCAGCTCCAAGATTGCAACGGTTGTTGGTATGGATTCTTCAGAGACAGATGAGTTAAAAATAATAGGTTTTAATACAACTTTATCACGAGGAGTCAGAAAAGGATTAGTAGTCGACATAAAAGAGGCGACCAATGCTGTTGAAGAGAGTGTTGAAAAGGCGGAAAGGATGGCAGGTCATAAAATTGATAAGGCTTTTATTGCAGTCGGAGGACCGCATATTTCTTCATTAAATTCTCACGGAATAGTGGCAGTTTCAAATCCGCAGGGAGAAATTAACGAAGAAGATGTGACTCGCGTAATAGAAGCAGCAAAAGCAATCTCGCTTTCATCAACACGTAAGATCATCGAAGTTATACCTCGAGACTATATTGTTGATGGTCAATCAGGAATAAAAAACCCGATCGGTATGAGCGGTGTGAGGCTCGAAGTTGAAACACACATTATTACAGCTTCGACTACTAATCTAAAAAATCAAGAACGCATTTTAAGCGACCTAGGTATAGAAAATCAGGGTTTTGTTTTTTCGGGATTGGCATCGGCCGAAGCAGTTCTTACCAACACGGAAAAGGAATTAGGTATAGTTTTAGTTGATATCGGAGGCGGTAAAATTGATTTTTCTATCTATGTAGATGGAGCCTTATCATATTCCTCATCTATACCTATAGGAGCCCGCCACATCTCAAACGATATTGCAGTAGGGCTTAGGGTTTCGCTCGATTCTGCCGAAAAAATAAAGATCTTCTTAAGCAAGAATCTCGGAAGGAATAGTGCAATTTCAGTTGAAAAGAAAAAAACTCCGCAAATAAATTTAAAAGAACTTGATCTGCCAGAAGATCTAACGGAAGTTTCACTTAAAACTTTAGTTGATGGTATTATTGCGCCAAGGCTTGAGGAAATTTTTAAATTAATCTTCGAAGAAATTGAAAAAAGTGATTTTGGACAACAAATTCCATCAGGATTAGTGATTACCGGAGGAGGTGCCTTAACAATTGGAATGCTTGAAACAGGGAAGAGGGTCGTAGGACTTCCAATTAGAATTGGTTTTCCTGAAAAAATATCAGGTCTTATTGATGAAATTATAGATCCTCAATATTCGACAACAGTAGGATTACTTTTGCATGGAAAAAATAATATGCTTATTGATAAAGATAGTTTTAAGAATTTTGGTAAAATATTAAAAGATTTTAAACTGGGAAATTCAGTTAATAGTATCAAGAATTTTTTTAAGCAGTTTATACCATAAGAGTTTATCAAGTTTGTCAAGTTTATAAAGTTATAAAGAAAAACTTTTCTTGATAAACTTGATGAACTTTATAACTTGATGAACTAATTTTATGTTAATAAAACCCCGGGCAGGACAGGCGGCCAGAATAAAAGTAGTCGGAATCGGTGGTGGAGGAGGTAACGCTCTTTCTTTTATGGTTAACGAGGGCGGAATTAACGGAGTCGAATTTATCGCCGTTAATACTGATGCTCAAGCACTTCTAAATAATAAAGCAAGCATTAAAATTCAAATAGGTGAAAATTTGACTAAAGGGCTGGGTAGTGGGGGCGATCCTGATATTGGTAGACAGGCAGCTGAAGAATCAAAAGAACTATTAAAAGAGGACTTGGGCGGTGCCGATATGATTTTTCTTGCATGCGGAGAAGGAGGTGGCACTGGAACAGGCGCCGCACCAATAATTGCAGAAATAGCCAAGGAAAGTGGAGCTTTGACAATTGCGGTAGTAACTAAACCTTTTGATTTTGAAGGTAGTAAACGAAAATTTTGCGCAGATGAAGGGATCATGCATCTTAAGGAAAAAGTTGACACTTTAATTGTGGTTCCAAATCAACGAATTTTAAATATAATCGATAAAAAAACCCCGATTCTTGAAGCTTTCAAAAAAATTGACGCAATCCTTCATCAAGGAGTTAAAGGAATTGCAGAATTAATTACGACACCAGGTTTGATCAATGTTGATTTTGCCGATATTAGAAGTATTATGCAGGGCTCGGGAACAGCCTTGCTGGGGGTGGGAATTGGCAGCGGGGATAAGAGAGCTATAGCCGCGATCAAACAGGCAATTTCTTCTCCTCTTTTGGATGTTTCCATAGAAGGGGCAAAGGGGGTGCTATTTAACGTAGTTGGTGGTCCGGACATGACGATGGCTGAAGTAGATGAGGCGGCTTCAATCATTGCCAAATCAGTCGACCCAGATGCTGATATTATTTTTGGCGCAGTCATCGATGAAAAGATGATGGATCAAATTAAGGTGACAATTATTGCCACCAAATTTGATGATAACCGCTTAAAACTATTTCGTTTCAAAAAATCTGAAGAAGTTGAATCTGTTTCACAAAAATTAACCAGTAAAGAAGAAATGGTTAAAGAAAATATAAATGATGAGGAAGAATTTATTGATGACGACTCTTCAGAATTTGACATCCCTGCGTTTTTAAGAAAAAAATAATTGTTATAATCTTTATAATTATTATAATTTTTATATTATAATATTTGTTTATGTTTAAACTTGTAAATCTAAATGAAAATTTCCCAGAAATGGAGAAGAAGTGGTTGAAACATTGGTATGAATCAGGAATTGACAAAAAGTACCGCGAAAAAAACAAAGATTCCAAAAAATATTTTTCATTTCAAGACGGGCCGATCACTGCTAATAATCCGATGGGAGTTCATCATGCTTGGGGCCGAACCTATAAAGATCTTTGGCCACGTTTCCACAATCTACTTGGATTTAAACAAAGATTTCAAAACGGGTTTGATTGCCAAGGTCTCTGGGTTGAGGTTGAAGTAGAAAAAGAATTAGGACTTCATACAAAAAAAGATATTGAAAATCTTGTTCCCGGAGATCAAAAAGCATCCATTGCAAAATTTGTCCAACTTTGTAAGGACAGGGTTTTAAAATTTTCCGGGATTCAAACTGAACAATCGAAAAGGCTCGGATATTTTGCTGACTGGGACCATTCTTATTTTACAATGAGCGACGAAAATAATTACATGATCTGGAATTTTTTAAAAAAATGCTTTGATCATGGCTGGATCTATAAAGGACATGAGTCAGTTCCTTGGTGTCCACGATGTGAAACAGCAATTTCGCAGCATGAAATGTTAACAGAGGATTATAAAGAGCTTGTTCATCAGTCAGTATATTTTGAACTGCCAATTGTAGGTCGCAAAAATGAGAATTTACTCGTTTGGACAACCACTCCTTGGACTATCCCTGCCAATATTGCCGTTGCCGTTGATAAAACATTTGATTATTCATTAGTAGCGGGAACAACCGAACAGAAATTTTGGGTAGCCAAGGAATTAGTTAAAGCAGTTTTCAAAGAAAACTTTAAAATCTTGAAAACTGTTAAGGGCAAAGAGTTGGTCGGTTTAAAATATCATGGACCGTTTGATGATTTACCAAAAGTTAAAGCCGTTGCCGATGCTAACCCCGACAAATTTCACATCGTTTTTGCGACCGATAAACATATCTTACCAATCACAACAACAGAAGGAACGGGTATGGTTCATACTGCAGTTTCAGCGGGAGTTGAGGATTTTAAAATGGGTAAAAAATTAGGCCTTCCTATGATCCCGGTTATAGAAGATAA
>CABIKN020000010.1 GCA_902200405.1 Candidatus Roizmanbacteria bacterium
AGTTGTATTTGAAACCGTACCTGCTTTCGGGCTCATCTTGTATTGTACAAGACTTATGCTTGACAACTTATTATTTTTCATGTATCCTGGGGGGGAGGATGTAATAAAATACAAAATTTCTAATTTTTAATTTCTAATTTCTAAATAATACAAAAAACATGAATGACCATAATCAAAAAATTCTACACAGAATGAAGATCGCTAAAGGACACTTGGAAAAAGTAATCTCGATGGTAGAGAAGGACGAGTATTGTCTGGACGTGATTCAACAAACACAGGCAGTGACGAGTTCACTTGAAAAAGTTTCCGAATTAATTT
The DNA here is from genome assembly GCA_902200405.1 of Candidatus Roizmanbacteria bacterium. Taxonomy (GTDB): domain Bacteria; phylum Patescibacteriota; class Microgenomatia; order UBA1406; family GWC2-37-13; genus GWC2-37-13. The sequence goes on from CABIKN020000010.1 coordinate 319, forward strand.
TGGAGAATCATTTAAAAACCTGTGTCCGCGAATCAATGGAAAGCGGAAAAAATATTGATGAAAAGGTGGCCGAGGTGATAGAAGTGTTCAAACGTAAATAGTTCATAAAGTTATAAAGTTCATAAAGTTTATAAAGTCATGAATTCAAAAATTTTAATAATAGGATTAATAATATTTTCGCTGGCGGCGATTGTTGGCAGTTATTTTATTTTGATTAGCGGGCAAAAACCGCAGACACAAATTATTTCTTATTCGATCGCGGATAAAGAAAGACCAAAAGTTGAAGCCAAAACCATCTTTTTTGATTTGGGGACAATGAAAGTATCTGAGGATAAGTCAGCCAACTTCAAGATAAAAAATATTGGTCAAAAATCTTTGCAGTTGAGTAATGTTTCTTCAAGTTGCAACTGTACTTTTGGCCAAATTATAATCAATGGAAAAGAATCTGAAGTTTTTGGAATGCATAATATCTCAGATTTTGCCGGAGAAGTGCCACCGGGGAAAGAAGCGATCATTAAAGTAACTTATAGACCTTCAATTATGCCGGTTTATGGGCCGGTTGAGCGGGAAGTTTATCTGTCCACCAATGATCCGGAAAATCCAAAATTAATATTTAAGGTTAAGGCAACGGTCAATTAAAAATTTTATGGATAGTAACTTTTTTTTCGGAATTTCCCTGACGGGCTCATTTTTAGCCGGAGCTTTGGCATTATTTGCCCCGTGTTGTATTACTTTTCTTTTTCCTTCCTATCTGGGAACGATCTTTAAGGAACGCAAGAACGTCATGTTTTACACACTGGTTTTTGCTTTAGGTTTAGCCTCTATTTTAATTCCAGTTGCTTTGGGTTTTCGTATTTTTATTTTTTTCTTCGATCAATACCACCAATTGATATATTTTCTAGGCGGACTTTTCTTAATATTTATGGGCTTTATGACCATTAAACCATTGTTTAATATACCTCAGTTATTCCATGTGAAACCTAACGTAAATAAAAAAATAGATGCTTTGTCCGTTTTTAGTCTGGGTTTAATGTCCGGGTTATCATCATCCTGTTGTGCACCTGTTTTGTTTGCCGCCGTTACCTTGACCAGTTTGGCGCCTAACACTTTTCAGGCCGTAATTGTTTCATCGGCCTATGTTTTAGGCATAGTTTTTCCGCTTTTTATTATGTCTTTGTTTTACGAAAAATTAACAGATAAAATCTCAGGGTCAAATCGTCAAAAGATCTACAATATTTTTAAATACTTAGGAGCCTTTATTTTTATAACCAGCGGAATTTTAATAATAATCTTTGATGCACTAAACAAAATTCAGATGTATCAGATGGAGCAATACACTAAACCATTGCGTTTGCTGGTTTTCCAACTATCAAAGTACTTTCAAAATCCTCTCGTAGATATAGGTGTTTTTATTTTGATACTATTTATTAGTTACAGGTTATTAGTTAAAAGGAAAAATAAAAATGGATAAAATTATCGTTTCGATTTTCGGATTATTATCAATTATATTTACCTATTGGTTCTTTTTTATGAAAAAAATTAACACAGTTCAAGCAGAGGGAATAATCAATATATTGGTTGACGGCGGGTATAAGCCGGAACGGATTTCCATTCCTTATGGAAAAACTACCAAATTAGTTTTTGAAAGAAAAGATAGTAGTCCATGTCTTGAGGAAGTAATTTTAGCTAACTTTAAAGTCAGAAAATTTTTACCACTCAATGAAAAAACTGTGATTGAGATTAACCCAACTAAAAAGGGGGAGTTTGATTTTTCCTGCGGGATGGGGATGTTTCATGGAAAATTAATAGTTAAATAATATGAATAAACAAACTTTCGCTATCAAGGGAATGCACTGCGCATCCTGTGTTTATACTAATGAGAAAGCTTTAAAAGCAATTTCTGGAGTGACTGAAGCAGTTGTTAATTTAACAACTGGAAAGGCGACTTTGACTTCAGAACAACCAGTTGATGCAAAAAAAATTATGGACGCAGTGGTGTCGGTCGGTTATCAGGCGATGATTGAAAGTCCAGAAACTTTAGACGAAAAAATAAAAACGGAAAAAATAAAAGAATTAAAAAACCTTCAGATTAAAACTACTGTCAGTTTGATTTTGGCAGGGTTAGTTGTCTGGGGGAGTTTTCCTGGCTTGATGAATACAGCTCCGGATATCGTAAAAAACATGTTCTATCATTTTCTTCTTGCTTCTATAGTCCAGTTTTGGGGAGCATATGATTTTTATAAAGCCGCTGTTTCGTCACTTCGCCACAGGATTGCCAACATGGATACGCTGGTCGTAATTGGGACAAGCGTCGCTTATCTTTATTCTACTGCAGTCGTATTTTATCCTGGTTTTTTTGAAAGACTAAATTTAAAAGTTGAACCATATTTTGATGTCTCAACGGTTATTATTGGTTTGATTTTGTTAGGCCGATTTTTGGAAGCTCAAGCCAAAGCCGGAACAGGGGAGGCGATTAAGAAATTAATCGGTCTTCAAGCAAAAACTGCTCGAGTAGTCCGTAATAAAAGAGAAATTGATATTTCAATTGATGAAGTTGTTGCTGGTGATTTAATCAGAGTTCGGCCGGGGGAGAAAATTCCTGTTGACGGCATCATCGTTGAGGGAGAGTCGGCAATTGATGAGTCGATGGTGACCGGAGAAAGCATGCCGTCCTCAAAGTATAAAGGAGATACTGTCATTGGAGCGACGATGAATAAATCAGGCAGTTTTGTTTATAGAGCCACTAAAGTCGGAAAAGACACAATGCTTTCTCAAATAATAAAAATGGTTGAAGAGGCGCAGGGAAGCAAAGCCCCAATCCAACGACTGGCCGATATTATTTCTTCTTATTTCGTTCCTATTGTTATTATGTTGGCCATTTCAACATTTGTTGGTTGGTATGTTTTTGGACCCTCATCGGCTTTTATTTTTGCGATGTTAAACTCGATTGCCGTTTTAATTATTGCCTGTCCTTGCGCGATGGGATTGGCAACCCCGACTGCAATAATGGTTGGAACAGGAATCGGGGCACAACATGGGATATTGATTAAAGACGCTGAAAGCTTGGAAACTGCCCATAAAGTCAATACGATAATTTTTGACAAGACAGGGACTTTAACTCAAGGAAAACCGTCCGTTACAGATATTGTTATTTTAAATAAAAGCTTGTTACCGGGTGGTGAATCTTCCCTTTTGTCACTTGCAGCTTCAGTTGAAAAAAATTCAGAACATCCTTTAGGCGAAGCAATTGTTAATAAAGCTGAAGAAGAAAAACTTCAATTAATTAAAGTTGCCAAATTTAAATCAATTACAGGAAAAGGGGTTGAAGGGCTTGTCAGCGGAAAAAAAATTTATGTAGGTAAATTATTGGGTTCAGATACATATCCTGAGGGTGAAAGCCTGAAAGATCAGGGTAAGACTGTTGTTTATACTTATATTAATGAAAAGTTATCAGGGGTGATTGCCATTGCAGATACAATTAAAGAAAGCGCAAAAGAGGCTATTTTGACATTAAATAAAATGGGAATAGATACCGTGATGATAACAGGAGATAACAAAACAACAGCTAAGGCAATAGGGAAAAAATTAGGGATAAAAAAAATTCTTGCTGAAGTTATGCCTCAGGATAAAGAACAAGAAGTTAAAAAATTTCAAAAAGAGGGAAGGGTGGTTGCCATGGTTGGGGACGGAATTAATGATGCTCCAGCCCTAGCAGCTGCCAATATAGGAATTGCCATGGGGACAGGTACCGACGTTGCCATTGAAGCGGCCGGAATTACACTTGTAAATAAAAATTTAATGTCAGTAGTTTCGGCGATTAAATTATCCAAACAGACGATGAAAACAATTAAACTTAATTTATTTTGGGCTTTTGCGTATAATGTAGTTTTGATACCCGTAGCCATGATGGGATTAATTAGTCCAATTTTGGCATCAGGAGCAATGGCAATTTCTAGCATTTCAGTAGTTACAAATTCGCTTTTGTTGAAAAAAGCAAAAATATAAACCTATGTGTGGATCATGCGACGATCACGGAAAGAAAAAATAATATGGACTTTGATTACACGGTTTCCACGAAAAAATCATTCGACGAGGCGGTCAGGTCGGTTGAAAAAGAAACAAAGCAGGTTTTCAGATTGTGCCTTTTAAGATTATTGAAATCGTAGTACCAAAAACACTTATGTTGTATTATATAAATCCTCCACACTCTGGATTTTACAAATTCATGAATTCCAAAAAATTGATATACTTTTTACATGGATGTTTTAGAAAAAAAGTGGAGGAGATATTATTTTAAAAACCTAACATATTTTGTAATAAGTATTTTGGCGGGTCTCATCTTTCTTAAAACTTCAATGTTTCGCGAAATGGTATTTAGTCTCGGAAATTTTGGTTATATAGGAGCATTTTTTGGCGGAATACTTTTTGTTTCTACGTTTACGGTATCAATTGGAACAGCTTTACTTCTTTTACTTGCCGAAACACTCCATCCTATCGAAATAGGTATAGTTGCTGGCATTGGTGCAGTTATAGGCGATCTAACAATTTTTCAATATATAAAAAACAAAGGTATGACAAATGAAATAAAACATCTAGTTGAATTCTTTGGCGGAGACAAAGTAATGCATTTGGTTCATACAAAATATTTTAGCTGGACTCTTCCGATTCTAGGAGCAATAATAATTGCGTCACCTCTTCCAGATGAAATGGGAGTTGGTCTGATGGGTATCTCAAAATTAAAAACAAGTAAGTTTATTCTATTATCATTCATACTGAATGCCATAGGTATTTTCCTAATAATTACTGCTGGGACATTTTTTAAACCCTAATCAGCTACAATTAATTTAAACTATAAATTGGTACCTTTATGGTAAGAATTTCTTACCCCAGGAGAATGTTAAAAAATAAATCAGTGGAAGAATAAAAATTGACATATACCAAATCAATCTGCCTAGATTAATATTAATCGCTTCGGCTATGCGGATCAAAATTACAAAAAATATAAACCAACCTTCTATCAAACCAAGTCCCGGCCACTCGGGATGAATAAGAGTGCTTGCTCCGCCTTTTTTGTACCAATCAATCCAACCTGGAGTTTTCATAACAAATACATGCAATGTCACTGCAAGAAAGGCCGCTCTTACACCCCAATACTGAATAATCCACCATCTTTTAAAGCCGATGATATTCATTGATTTTTTATTTGATATTAAAAAAATTAAAATAAGAATTGTTATTCCCGTCAGTCCAAATATAAAAGGAATTTTCCCGGTTGTGAAATATTTTTCAATTGGAAAATGACTTTTGAGAAAGAATAAAGATGATACACTATGAAGAAATGCAAAAAATAAAGCAACAATTCCAAATTCTTTTCTAAATTTTAGAAAATGGTCGAACGCATCAAACATCCTACATAAAGAGCCCATGAGCAGCATTATCCCCAGTTGAAAAATGGCCACACCTGCAAAAACTTTGTTAATTATGTAGAGGTCATAAAATCCCCGTCTATTATAAAGATATACTGAAAATATTATGAATAAAACCGCTGCAAAAAAGAAAGCTAAAGCATATTCATATGCAGCTTCGCCCCATTTTAATGAAGTCCTATCCTTAACAATAACAATTGATTGAAAATCCTTAGTAGATTTTGACATATATAATTTTATTATATAGAGTATTATTTAAATAATAAAGTTAACTATCTTTTTAAAATAATATGGAATTTGATTATACGGTTATCACAAAAAAATCATTCGACGAGGCGGTCAGGTCGGTGGAGGAAGAAACAAAAAAGGCAGGGTTTCGTGTTCTTTATATCCACGATGTTTCTGCAACTTTGAAGGAAAAAAACTTTCAGATAGAGCCCTTCAAGATTATTGAGATCTGCAACGCCAAAAGCGCTTATGCAGTATTAAAAGCTGATATCAAAATTGGTTTGTGTCTGCCGTGTAAGATAAACGTTTATATCAAAGGCAAGCAAACTTTTATTTCAGGGATGAGACCAATTGTTTTGTCTCAATTTTTTCCAAAGGCCGATCTTGGTGATTTACCAAAAGAAATTGACCAAATAATTCAAAATATTATTAATAAGGCAAAATAACCTGTGACTAACAAAGTTGCCATCGTCATATTTATTACAACAATAATCATTATTGCCGGCTTTTTATTTTTTCGTAATCCGCAACCAAAAGTCCCTGCGTCTAATAGCTTTACTACCATAACAAGTGCGCAATTGTCTACAATGTTGAAACAAAAAGACTTTTTCTTTGCCAATGTTCATATCCCTTATGAGGGGGAGATTAAGGATAGCGACGCTTTTATTCCATATGACAAAATCACGGACAATCTTGATAAACTGCCAAAAGACAAAACCGCTAAAATTGTCCTTTACTGCCAAAGCGGCCGGATGAGTGAGATTGCGGCGAAAGAGTTGGTGTCACTTGGCTATACACAGGTATCTCACTTGTCAGGTGGGATGATTGACTGGAAAAACAACGCCTATGAAATTATTGAAAGATAAAAACATAACTCCGGACGCTTGATTCAAACAAAATCAGTATAATATATTTAAATGTGTTACTTAAAACCATGTAAAGTAAAAAATATTAAAAATAAAAAAGTTCTTATGTATAATGGGATTGAGGCTTATTATGATAAAAAAATTGGTACCAGGTACCAGACGATACCTGGTAAACTAAAGGTTGGCGATAGGGTTTTGGTTTATGGAAATTTAATAGTTAAAAAAATTATGAATGAAAGATAATATACAAAAAGGAATATTGTTTGCATTTATTGCCTCGGTAATTTCCGGAATTGCGATTTTTTACTCCAAAATCTCCGTGACAAAGATTGACCCGCTTATTCTTACGACTTCAAGAAATATGGTGGCGGCGATGTTATTGGTTATTAGTTACTGGTTATTAGGAAAAAGACAAGAGATAAAAACAATTAAAAAGAATGACCTTATTAAACTATTTTTTATTGGTATTTTTGGCGGCGGAATTCCATTCTTTTTATTTTTTAGCGGATTAAAAATGGTTGATACGGCGCTAATTGCCAATTTAATTCAAAAGACATTATTTATTTGGGTTGGTTTGTTAGCGGTGATTTTTTTGAAAGAAAAATTGAACTGGAAATATTGGCTTAGTTTTATTTTGATAATTTTTGCTAATTTTTATTTTGCAAAATTGCCTTTAAGATTTGGAAAAGGAGAACTGATGATACTTACTGCGACTTTACTTTGGTCAATAGAAAATATAGTTGCAAAAAAAGTCTTGAAAGATATTTCCTCGGAACTCGCCAGTTTATTTAGAATGGGAATAGGTTCGCTCTTTCTTTTACTAAGTGTTTTATTTACAGGGAAACTTAATATTTTATTAGCAATTAACAATCAACAACTAACAATTATTTTAGTGGGTGGAACAATTTTATCATTTTATGTTTTTTTCTGGTACAAAGCCATAAAGTATGCGCCGGTTAGTTTAGTGACTTTAGTTCTGACTTTTTCAGTAGTTGTTGGCAACATTCTTAACGGAACTTTTGCCGGAGTCAAGATCTTACCGAAAGATATCTATTCATCATTATTAATATTTATGGCAGTAAGCCTGTTGTTTAAACAAGGACTGTCCTTAAAAGGACAGTCCTTAAATAAATGAACCTTCAAGGTTTACTTCTCTGCGCCAAATATTCGGCTTCGCCGAACTTTTTCGGTTTTTGCGGGCCTGACGAAAGTAAAAACATCATTGACCACTTGAGAAGTGATACAGCCGACCGTGAATTAGCTCATCTTTTGTCCGAATTTGAGACTCTGTATCCATATTTAAAACTTATTTCCCATGAAAACAAAATCAAAGACCCTTTTGACGGGCGGGTCGTTGCCGCCTACTGGATTGGCAATAGTCTTTTAAACAATGTTAAAAATCTCAACTATCTTTATTTTTTGACGGAAAAACTGGATCTGGAAAAAAAGGTAGATAAAGAAAATTTATTTAAAATAAAAAGAAAGATATTGACACACGGCTTCTTACCTCATCACACTTTTCATGTTTTCAATATTTTGAAAAGAACTGGAAAGGACAGCAGTTTTCATACTTTATCAACGATGGATAGCTGCAGAATTAGCTGGGGAAAGATAATAAAAGGTACATCTGTTGAGACAAAGCAATTAATCACGGAAAATCAAAAGTTAATGTTGGGCAGGCAAGTCATTATGGATTTGAAAATTGATTACAAAGGAAAATCATTCATCAAGAATTTAAAAATAGGGGATTGGGTAAGCTTTCACTGGGGATATATCTGTGACATCTTGACCGACCAGCAAGTCAAGAATCTAGAGTTCTATACCCAAAAAGCAATTAATTATTATAATCTATGAAGATCTATGTCTTGGGAAATCTTTTGGTTAAAGAAGACAGTATCCCTCTATTGATGATCCCAAAATTAAAAAAAGCCTTTCCTGATATTGATTTTCAGACGGTTGACCCGAATGAAAACTTTCCGCCTGAGGGGGAAAAAAATTTGATTATTTTAGACACGGTCAAAGGGATAAAAAAACCGATGCTTTTAGATCTTGACGACTTTGATTCGTATAAAAAAACACCGATTTCTCCTCATGACTATGATCTAATGTTTCATCTTCTTTTACTGAAAAAAATTAAAAGACTGGAAAAAGTTTTAATAGTCGGAGTCAAATCTGAAGATGATTTTTCTGAAGTTAAAAAAATTATTCCCCGATTTCTGCAAATTAGCATGGCCTGCCAATAATATTGAATCCTGGAACACTAATAAACAGCATTTTACCTGCGTTGTCATTCCCGCGTAGGCGGGAATCCAGACTAAATATTCCTTATAAAATGTCTTGATATAAGTCTTTCCATTCAGGATTATTTTCTTCAATCAATCTTAATTTCCATTGTCTATTCCATTTCTTTATTTGTTTCTCCCGTCTGATAGCTGATTCTGGGTTATTGTGTTGTTCAAAATAAACTAAATGATGGATTTCATATTTTTTGGTAAATCCATCTACTTTTTTATTTTTGTGCTCCCAGACTCGCTTTACCAGATTATTAGTTACTCCAACGTAAAGAGTTCCATTTTTTTGAGATGAAAGAATATAAACACAATATGTTTTATCAAACATATAGTGTAATTATATAGATTCCCGATCAGGTGGGAATGACCAACAACTATTGAAGACGTTGGTCAATTATAGACTGGATCCCCGTCTTCACGGGGATGACAATTCATCGTAGTGCGGTTTCACACTACTTCCCTACAGCAAAAAGTCTGTTAAATCAACATGCTAATTTTGAAGTTTAGAAAGTGGGAAACTCAGAAAATTATATACCCTGAAAAGTTATCTATGAAATAAATTCTCAATCTTTACTTTAAATTTTTTTGATAATTTCATTTTTTTAATTTGCGCTTGAAAAGAAGAAGAAGTAAAATGGAGCCATGGGAGACTTAAAAAAACCAACAGAAATAATAAGAGGAGCAAAAGTAACCATTAGTCAACGATTAGGAGTTTCTGAATTAGAAGCAAGTAGTCTAGTAAAATTACTTGGAGGAATAAAAGAAGTTAGAAAAGTAAATGCAGAATCGCTAAAATCGTGGGACGATGCGGGTTTAAAAGTTGGCTCCGAAGGTATAATCGAAGCAGTTTACATAACTGGATATTCTGACGTTTTGTTTAATCCAACCGAAAAAGTTCCTGAACCTTTTTCATATGCAGTTCCTACAGCATGTTTGTCAATAAGATAAAACTTCGTCCTTAATATTTATTTCCATTTCACTTTTAAAAAGTGAGCGGCGCAGGACATACATGGATCAAATGCGCGAATTAATTTCTCCACTTCAACAATGATTTTATCTTGACCGGTATTTTTTGATAAAAGGTCTTCAACCAATTCATAGATTGCCCGTTCTATAACAATTTGATTTTGACCGGTTGGAACAATTATCTCTCCCTTTTTAACTGTACCATCGGCATTTATCTCCAGTCTATAGTATAAGCTGCCTCGAGGGGCTTCAATGACGCCAATGCCAATAGTTTCTTTTGGGATAATCTTGATTGGCGCTTCTGGTTTTATCTCGGTAATCCCAACGATGATTTGAATTGAAGCATCAATAGAATGCAATATTTCAATTGCTTGAGCTAAATTATTATGAAAAAGATTAACGGAAGGAAATAATTTTAGAGCTTCCTTAGCGCTTTCTTTTGTTTTTGAATTAAGATTTTCTTTACTAATATTTAATCGAGCCAAAGCCCCAACCATCATCAAACTACCATCAAATTTAAATCCTCTTGCATGAGAATAGGGGATAACTATTCCCTCAAGATATTTTCCTAAATCTTCCTCCGCGATCATTTTACAAATGGCTAAGCTGCCGTTGGGGTCAGTTGAAGTACAAGATTTTACTGTCCCTTCAAGAAAGGAAAAATCTGAAGAATATAGACCGGCAAAAGACATCGGAGCTTTTAATACTTGATTATCTTTAGCCTCTAAATAAATTTTGATTAATCTAAGAATTTTTGGCCGGATGTTTAATAGATCATTTTTGAGATTTTTAATTTGTGCAAGTTCCGGCAGTTTTAAAAAGCCCCCGACTGTTGGTTGTGGGGCATGAACGCTTCTTCCGCCAACAACAATCGATAGTTGGTTGCCGACTTCTTTGACAGAAAAAGTATCGTCAAGGAGCTCGTGTTGTATCGGATCATTTTCATCAAAATCCAAAATAGAATCTTTCCCAAATAGATCAGGTAGTGAAAATACATAAAGATGCAAAGCATGGTCTCTGATAATTAATCCGTAGTAAAGCAGTTTTCGAAGCAGCATCGTTTGGGAGGAGGGGACAACGTCGAAAGCCTTTTCAACAGCTTCAATACTAGCCAAAAGATGAGCATTGGAGCAAGTGCCACAGATGCGGGCAACAAGTTGTGGGATAGCAATAGCGAGCTTTCCTTTTATTGCTTGGGTATAAAATCTTTTCCATTCGGAAATTGAAAATTTCAAATCCTCGATCTTATTATTTCTAACTTTTATCTCAAGCGAGGCGGCGCCTTCAATCTTGGAAATCTCCTCTAAATTAATATCAAAATTATTACCAGGGTCGTGCATAGTTTTTATATTAAATATTTTTTCATAAGATCAAGGAATATTGTTTCATTCATTGGACAACCGGGAACGATCTCGTCTACTTTTACAACTTCAGAAACTTTTAAAACCTTTTCTTTATATTTAAATCTTTCCAGTATTGGTTTTATTTCTTCAATATTGGCTTGATTAAAAAAATTTCTTTGATTAGACGGAGAACCGTTGATAGCGCAAGAGCCAATGGCGACCAAAATTTTTGCTTTTTCTCGGATTTTTTTAAGTTTCGCTTCTTGTCCATCAGAGCTGATTGCTCCCTCAACAAAAGCAACGTCCATTTCTTTTATTTCTTTAGTATTTTTTTTCATAAGGACTCTTGCGTGGACAAATTCGATTTTTTTCAACCAGTCACGATAGTGGGTGTTTAGAAGTTCGGTAAAAATAATAGTCGAATCTTCACAGCAAGTAAAAGAAAACCAACCAATTCTTAATTTTTTATCCATACCTGTTATTGTATACCACTATGCTTTGATTTTGCAATTTTATTATTCTTTGAAATTGTATTTTCGCGATTTCACTGCTACACTTTGTAGTAAGTATGCTAGCAAAAACTTTAGGAGAACTGGAGCAACTGGTCATGGAAATCGTTTGGAGAAATAAAGAATCTGCTGTGAGAGATGTTTTTCAAGAACTTCGCAAAAAAAGATCAATTGCTTATACTACGGTGGCCACGGTTCTGCAAAGATTATTCAACAAGGATATAGTTGGAAGAAAGGCTGAAAAAAACGGTTACCGGTATTTTCCAAAGGTTTCCAAAGAATCCTACGCTAAATCATTGACAAAATCTTTTGTAAAAAAACTGGAAAAATCATTTGGCGATGTGGCTATAAGTTCTTTTGCCGAAGGTATCGAGTCTTTGCCAAAAGATAAAAAAAATTATCTCTTAAAAATTCTTTCTGAATATGAATCTAAACATTAGTCATATTGCCGGGCTTTGCATGGATACTTTAAGGCTTTTAAATCGTCCAACGGTATTTCTGGGAGTAATTCTTTTCCTGGCAGTATTGAAAGTGATTACTGTATTGTTGAAAACAATCTTTTATGAAAGAAAACTAATTATCCAAAAGATACCAACAACAGTCTTGAAGTTAATTGGCAGACATGGACTTGCCGGCAAAGTCAAAATAATTTTGGATAAAAAACCCTTAGCTTTTTGTCTCGGCTTTTTCCGGCCAAAGATTTATCTGTCAACCGGCCTGATCAAGCTGATGAATAACCAGGAATTGGAAGCGATCATCCTCCATGAAAAATATCACTTGTTAAAAAAAGACAATATATTTTTAGTTATGGCGAACTTTTTAAAACAGTTGTTCTTACCTTTTCCCATCATTGCCGACTTTCTTGACAGTTCAATAAAGAGGCGGGAAGTGAAAGCAGATTATTATGGAGTAATTTTAATGGGGAAAAAACAACCGGTTGTCTCAGCTTTTAAAAAATTATTGAATTTTGATAACAAAGATTCTTATCTATTGAACTATTCTTCGGCTTTTACTGACGGTCAACATTTTGAGAACCGCATTCAGGCTTTATTCGGAAAAAAATCTCTTTCCTTCTCTTTCAAACAAAGAAATGTATTAATTAGCCTGTTTTCTTTTATTATTTTATCAGGTTTTTTATTTGCTCCCTGGCAGAAAACCCAAGCTAATAATCAAAATCAAAAGCCCTCCGTCTGCCTTAAAAATACCGACTGCAACAAGCATTGCTAAAATTTTTTTGTTCAGAATGTTCCATTGCCCGAAAAATGGTAAAATGAAAGGGTCACAACCGATAAGTTCTACTAAATTATGAATCAAAGTTTAATTAATACTGTTTTAAAAGGCAGAAATAAAAAAAAAATTACTCAAGAGGAATTGGCGCATGCGGTTGGAGTAACAAGGCAGACTATTATTGCCATCGAAAAAGGTAACTACACACCTTCGGTCTTATTAGCTCTTAAAATTGCAAAATATTTTCACACAACTACCGAAAAATTGTTTATTATTAAAGAATAATATGGTTACAGAAACTATTAGTGCCTTTATGATATTGGGAATTGTGATTTTATTTTTAAATCCCGGTAATTTGACTATGCCGGATAGTGTCCAAACGATGCTTATCATAGGACTTATCGTTTCTTTTTTGACTTTTGCAGCTTTTATTTTTAGAGAAAAATCTTCCGATGAAAGAGAGTCTCTGCATATTCTTACAGCCGGCAGGATATCATATCTTGTGGGGGTTGGGACTTTAATCATTGGGGTAATCATCCAGGCGTTAAGTCATAAAATCGACTCTTGGTTGGTAATTGCTTTGTGTGCTATGGTCTTTTCTAAACTTCTCTCAAGGATCTATTCTCATTTTAGAATGTAAAGTCTACTTGACATTAGTATTTTTATTTATTACGATTAATTTAGAATGATTTAGAATGGAGGTGAATAAATATGAATAAAGTAATAATAACTGTTGGAATTATCGTTTTAGTTTTGATTGGGGGAGTTTTGATTGTTACAAATCAACAGTCTCAACAAGCAGAACAAGTAAAGATGGCACAGGAAAAAAAGGCTATGGAGAAAAAAGACAATAAGATGATTAAAGCAAGTTCTTCTCGTTACATTGTCTACTCAAAAGAAGCGTATGATCAGGCATCCAGCAAGCGCCGAGTGCTGTATTTTTATGCAACGTGGTGTCCGTCATGTAAGATAGCGAATGAGGACTTTACCGCAAACCCAGATAAAATACCCGAGGATGTGATCGTAATACGAACTAATTACAACGATCCGGATACTGATCAGGAAGAAAAAGATTTAGCTAAAAAGTACGGTATTACTTACCAACATACTTTTGTGCAGATTGATGCACAAGGAAAAGAAGTTACCAAATGGAATGGTGGTAAAACTGATGAGTTACTTGCTAATATTAAGTAATCTGCGGTGCTAGTTTTTGTTTGCCTAAGGGGCGCAAAAACTAGTATCAGAGGTTAATTAACAAAATTATGATATTACTTATTACATTTGCATTTCTAGCAGGAGTAGTTACTATTCTTTCTCCCTGCATTTTACCGATATTGCCGATTATTCTTTCTTCAACTATCGGAGGTCAAAATACTGGAAAATCGCGCCCAATGGGTGTGGTAATAGGATTTATTTTAAGCTTTACTTTCTTTACGCTTTTCCTCTCAACGATTGTCCGTCTCAGTGGTATCTCAGCAGATGTGCTCCGGTTTGTTTCAGTATTTATCATTGCCGGATTTGGTCTATCACTTCTTATTCCAAAGTTTCAAGTTCTTCTTGAGAGGTTATTTTCTAAGTTGGCAGGATTTATACCAAGCAGTCAAAATAGAACGGGATTTGGCGGCGGATTACTGATAGGCTTTTCTGTAGGACTTCTCTGGACGCCATGCGTTGGTCCAATATTGGCTTCAGTCATATCCCTTGCTATTACCGGGACTGTAACTTTTGACGCATTTCTTATCACTCTTGCCTATTCTCTGGGTACGGCAATCCCAATGTTTTTAATTATACTAGGTGGGCAAAATACTCTACGAAGAGTACCATGGCTTCTTGCGAACACTGCCAATATTCAAAAACTATTTGGAATCTTAATGATTATCACAGCCATTGGTATTTATAACAATGTTGACAGGCAGTTCCAGACCTTTATTTTAGAGAAATTTCCCCAATACGGCTTGGGCCTTACTAAATTTGAGGATAACAAAACAATAAAGAATCAGCTCAAAAAAATGAGTGGAAATGAAATTGATATTAGTGACATAGGCAAACCAAAAGCCCCAGAAATTATTCCTGGCGGAGTCTGGTTTAATAGTAAACCCTTAACATTGGAACAACTAAAGGGCAAAGTGGTCATTATAGATTTTTGGACGTATACATGTATTAACTGCCAAAGAACATTCCCGTATCTACGGCAGTGGTGGGAGAAATACAAAGATAAGGGTCTAGTTATTATTGGTGTTCATTCACCAGAATTCGAGTTTGAAAAAAGTGAAAGAAATGTAGCTCAAGCCATCAAAGACTTCAAGCTCCCTTATCCAATCGTTCAAGATAATAATTTTGATACCTGGCGAGCGTATAATAATCGTTATTGGCCCGCTAAATATATCATTGATAAGGAAGGATATATCAGGTATACCCATTTTGGCGAGGGAGCCTATGATGAAAGCGAGAAAGTAATACAAGAACTGCTAAAAGAAACAGGTGCAAAAGATGTTACGCTTAACATTAATAATCCCAATTATCAAACTTATGCGAAAACTGCAGAAATTTATTTGGGTTCTACACGGTCAGAAATTAATAATAATATTTCATTTGATGGAGAATGGAAAGTAATGTCCGAGTATGCTAATCCCCAAAAAGGAGCTAAGTTGAATCTGACTTTTGAGGCAAAAGAAGTCTTTTTGGTGATGAAAAATTCTGGAAAACCATCAAGGATCAAAGTATATATTGATAATAAAATGCAGTATTTTGGAGAAGATAATAAGAACGGCATCGTCACTATTGATTCTGACCGATTATACAAACTTATTAATCTACCGTCTCCAGGTCGGTATCTTTTGAGACTCGAATTTGAAGATGGAGGAGCCCAGCTGTTTGCCTTTACTTTTGGATAGAAATGTCCACTTGTTTTTTGTTGTTGACAACAGATTAAAAATCTACTACAGTATGTAGTATATGAAAATTTTACAAACTGGTTTGAAGAAAACATTCTCAAAACCATACTCTTGGGCATTGACAGTTTTTATTGCCTTAAATGTTCTTCTTCTTTACTATTTCTTGTTGATTCAAAAAACAACTTGGATGGCTTTCTGGCAGTCAAACACCACCTTCTATATCTGGGCTCAGATAATATTGAGTATTATAAACGCCGTCTTAATCGGTGCTTCCATATCAATGCTTGTTGAGGTGATCAAAGAAAAGAAAAAAACTTCAAAGACTTCATACCTTCAGACTTTTGCCTCGTTACTTTTTTCAGCGGCGGCGACCGGTTGCTCGGTCTGCAGCGCCTTCCTCCTACCTCTTTTGGGAATTGCCGCCTCTCTGACAGCCCTGCCATTTGGAGGTTTAGAGGTTAAATTATTATCCGCTTTTTTACTAATATATACTATCTATGAATACGCAAAGATCACCAGCGGGTTATGTAAAATACCAAAAGAAAAAGCTATTTCATTTGAAAAAGGTCAAATAGTACTTAAAATTAATAAGGAAACTTTACCTCAATTTCTACCCTTTTTATTACTTGTTACATTTATTACTATAGTCTATACACTTCCTCAGTTGCCAAAAGCCTGGCGTTTAGAAACACAGAGAAAAATCATGCCAACGACTGCAGATATAAAACAAGGCCAATCAGCCGGTATATTCGCCCAAATCAATCCTCCGCAAGGATATGAGATGAAGACTAAATATAATGATATTGGGCCGCAGATGTTGGAGATGGGTGTCATTGACCTTGAAAAATTCAAACAAACGTATGAAAAATCTGGTCAACCGTTAACAGCAGAACAGCTTGATATTTTAACCAAGGGTTCCAATAAAAAAATCACAATTACTCCAGATAATTCCTATTTTCTTTTAAACTTTTTTTGGGCGTTTGGTTTGGCTAACAAGACAAAGATTCTTGAAGAAGGTGAAATGGTCAAGTACGGAGGAATTAAAGGAGCTGGTAGTTTTGCTTCAACCGGCGGTTGGAGTTTGACAAAAAGCGGTGATTCGATGGAGTATTATTCAAAAAGAGCTATTGTTCCATTGACGCAAGAACAGGAAGATTTAGTCAATAAAGTTGCCTCGGGAGTCTATCGACCGTGTTGCGGGAATTCAACCGCTTTCCCTGACTGCAATCACGGCATGGCCTTACTTGGAATATTTGAACTGATGGCCGCTCAAGGGGCAACGGAATCAGAAATGTTTCAGGCCGGAAAATATATCAACTCATTTTGGTTTCCGGGGACAGCCTTTGACACCGCTTTATATTTTAAGAATAAAGATGGAATAGAATTTAAAGATATCGATCCTAAAATATATTTAAGCAAAGACATTTTTTCCGCCTTTGGGGCGCAAACTGTAAAAAAATGGCTGATTGAAAAAGGAATCCAGGAAAAACCCCCGGCTCAAGGAGGAGGGTGTGGAGTATAATTATTTTTTATGACTAAAATCAGCAAGAAAACAATTTACATAAAGGGCATGCACTGTCCTTCCTGCGAGATTTTGATCACCGATAAATTCGAGGAAATGCCTAATGTCACGACTGTTAGCTCTAATTTTCAAAAACAGGAGGCAGAGGTTTATTTTACCGGCCATTTAGATCAGGAAATTGTCAATAAAAAGATTCAGCCATATGGATATGAGATAGGAGATAAGAATGAAGAATTAAGAATGAAGAATGAAGAGTTTGGAAAGGAAGGAATGTTAAAAAAGATAATTGAATCTTTTTTAATTGCTGTTGGGTTGGGGTTGATATATCTAATAGCCAAAGAAATAAAGATTATCCCAGACATTAATATTACCGGTAATTTGAATTTATTAACGGTCTTGTTTCTAGGCTTAGTGGCGTCTATTTCCACCTGTATGGCCACTTCGGGAGCTCTGTTTTTATCTACAATAGGCAAAAAAACCAATAATTTAAAACAAGCTATTTATTTTAGCTTGGGAAGAATTATATCTTATGCAATATTTGGTTTTATAGCTGGACTGGTCGGCAGTGTCATTATCACTAATTTTAAATTTGGAACGGGACTGACGCTCCTTGCCGCGGTTTTTATGATTTTATTGGGCCTTGACATGTTAAAAATTCTCTCATTCGCCTCAATTATTCCATATGGTGCGACCTCAAATATTTTTAGAAAATTAGAAAATAAATTAATTAAAGACCCTCATAAATCAGCCTTTTTCTTAGGGATGATCACTTACTTTTTGCCTTGTGGATTTACCCAGGCAACTCAAGTTTATGCTCTCGGATTAGCTTCACCTTGGCAAAGTGCCTTAACGATGGCAGTTTTTGCTTTAGGAACCGCCCCGGCAATTTTATTAATCGGTCATTTGAAAGGCTTGCTGAAAAGTACGATTTATCAGTACTTTATGAAAGTGATAGCGGTCGGTGTTTTGATTTTAGGGCTTTACTACGCAAATAATTTTTTATCAATCTATGGGATCAACTTAGGATTTAATCGAGGTAATACGGGAGCCACCGTAAATGCGAGGATAGAAAATGGCAAACAAATTATCAATATGGATGTGGTTGTCTCGGGTTACGTGCCAAATTATTTTACCGTCAAGAAAGGGATTCCGGTTAAATGGATTGTCAACGGGAAAAATGTTTTCGGCTGCCAGGGTTATTTTGTTGTTCCAAAATTAGGGATATCAAAAGCCCTTGCCGAAGGTGATAATATTTTTGAATTTACTCCAATTGACGCCGGTTTCATCAACTTTTCCTGCGGAATGGGGATGTATAGGGGAAGGATAGAAGTAGTCGACTGATAATATATCCGAGAATAGCTCCAACAACCACATCAAAAAAATAATGACAGCCTAAATAGATTCTTGAATAAGAAATTAAAATCGCAACCGTGTAATAAAACCAGCGGCGTTTTTTGTCAAAGAAAGTCATGACTGTAGCGGCGGCGAAGGCGGTCGCGGCATGAGTGGAGGGGAAGGAGAAATCCTTAGGACAGGTTAAAATCGGTTGAATCAGTCGAGTTAGTTGAATTGGTCTAACGCGCTGAAAAATATTTTTCAAAATAATATCGGAAAACAAAAAAGCAAGAAAAAAAGATAATGAAAATAGAATAATAAATTTTTTGTCCCGCTTGGTGATACCAGGATTTCTACGTTCTTCTAAAATTAAAACGATTATCATTACCAATAGCCAGATGAAAATAGAGGAGCCTTTAAGAGAAAAAAAGGAAAAAAAATAATCGAAAAAAAGATTGTGGGGAAATAATTTACTAAAAAAACTTGTCAAAAAATAATCTAGAGAGATGATTTTATCCATGAATTTCATTATAATTGAAATCTTATGAAAAAAATTAAGTACGTTATCTTCGACTTTGACGGGACGATTGCCGATACCCTTCCATTCAGTTTTCAGAAATTTTTGGAGATGGCCAAGCTGTTGAATATAGATAATCTTAGTGATAAAGAGATAATCAAAGAAATTCGGTCAAAAAGCTATCAGGAGCTTCTGAAAGGGAGCTTTAAAAGAGCTTGGCTAAAAATTCCTTTTGTTGTTAGTGTGATAAAAAACATGCAGGTAGAGTTAGAGAAAGAAATGGATAATATAAAATTTTTTCCAGGTGTTAAGAAATTTCTTTTTGATTTAAAAAAAGAAGGATATAAACTAGCAATTATTTCTTCAAATAGAGTAGAGAATATTAATAAATTTATTAAACATAATAATCTTGATATTTTTGATTTTATTCACGGGAAAACAGATCTTTTTGGTAAAGCCGGTTATTTGGAAAGATTTATTAAAGATTTTAATTTAAAAAAATCAGAAGTGATTTATGTAGGAGATGAAATTCGCGACGTCGAAGCATGCAAAAAAACTGGTATTAAGATAATTGGAGTTTCGTGGGGTTTGCACACGGTTGAGGCATTAAATAAAGCAGGAGTTGACTACATTGTCAAAAAACCAGTGGAAATACTTCAAATTATTGGTAAATAAAAATCTTGTTCTTTCCTTGGATAGCACTCTCTTTATTCTTTAATGACTTGACCGGATACATGTAGGAAACGGTTTTGAATTTACTAATTTGATTTTTGATGTTTAGGATAGTTTTTTCAAGGTACCATGGGGAGATGTAAAGATAAACAACAATGTCATTCCCCTGAAGAGGGGAATCCAGTCCATTATTCTGTCTGGATCCCCGCCGGAGCCTGCCCTCGACTCCGATCGGGGGCGGGGATGACAGAGAAAACTTAAACATATCTCCATAAACTATCATTATATTTTCTTTATTCGGGTGGAAGAGGCGGCGGAGATAGAGAATTAAGATTAAAACAGGATTTATTTCTACGGCAATAAACTTAGTGTTTATGCCCTGTTGAAAAGCTTCTTTTGCGGCTTTAAATATTACAATTCCATCTCCAGCGCCAAGATCAATGATTGTCTGATTGTTTTTTAAATTTAACGCCTTGACGATTAATGACAGATCAACGGGTTGGGAGGGGAAGTAGGGGATCGGGGATAATTTTTTCGAAGAAAAAATAAAAATTATAACGATAACTATTATTAAAATTATAAATGTTATAAAAAATCCCATTGACTAATTCTATCAATTGTTGTTAATATTATGACGGTTTGAAATTAACATTTTCAAATTTATATGATTCAACTAGTTATTGGTGCACAATGGGGGGATGAGGGGAAGGGCAAGATTGTTGATATGATGGCGGCAAAAGCTGATTTGGTAGTCCGCTTTCATGGCGGTAATAATGCCGGCCACACAGTCGTTATCAACGGAAAAAAATTTCCATTTCATTTAATACCTTCAGGGATCTTGCAGAAAAAACCGATTGTAGTCATAGCCGATGGAACCGTAATTGATCCGGATGTATTAATGGAAGAAATGGCTATTTTTGAAAAAATGGGCATTAATTTGAAAAAAAAGTTAGTAATTTCTCCTCGTTGTCATTTGATCATGCCTTATCACAAAGAACTTGATCAAGCCTATGAAAATGCCCGGGGAAAAAATAAACTAGGGACAACTAAGCGAGGAATTGGTCCGGTTTACGCAGATAAAGTCAGTTACAACGGTATTAGAGTATATGAACTTTTAAATTGGCCGTTGTTTGTTGAAAGATTTAAATTTCAAACAGAAATAAAAAATAAAATATTAGTTGCTTTTGGAGTAGCTCCAATAAAACCGGAAACTTATTTTCCAGTTTATAAAAAGTTGGCGGAAAAGATTCGTCCAATGGTTGGGGATACTTTCGCCATATTTCAAAAAGCAATAAAAAACAAAAAATATATTCTTCTTGAAGGGGCTCACGGCGTAATGCTAGACAACAGTTTCGGTTTATATCCGTTTGTGACCGCCTCAAATGTTATTGAGGGTGGAGTCAATATTGGTAGTGGAATCCCTTCAAAAAAAATTGATGAAATTTGGGGAATAGTCAAAGCATATACTTCAAGGGTCGGCGGCGGACCGCTTCCAACAGAATTATTTGATAAGGTTGCTGATGATATTCGGGAAAAAGGTTATGAATATGGGACGACGACTGGTCGTCCTCGTAGGATCGGTTGGTTAGATCTACCAGCCGTAAAATTTGCCTGTCAACTTTCTTCGATTAACAGAATCGCAATCACAAAGATTGATATCTTATCAGGACTTTCTCAAATCAAAGTGTGTGTTGACTATAAATTAAATGGTAAGAAAATTGAATTTAGTCAGTGTGGATATTTAGAGTTAGAAAAATTGATGCCGGTTTACAAAAGTTTTCCCGGTTGGAAAGAAGATATTTCAAAAATAAAATCATTTGGGAAATTACCAATAAACTGTCAGAAATACGTGAAATTTATTGAAAAAAGCTTGGAAGTTAAAATAAAGATCGTATCAGTAAGCCCAGAAAGAAAAGCAAGCATTTTTGTTTAATAAAAAAAGCTTAATATCAAATTTTTTATCGGAAAACATCAAACCGAAAAAAATTCAATATCCTCGCTTTTAAAAATTAATAATTATATTTTTTATATGAACATTCGAAAATCCATCGGTTTGACCTTTGATGATGTTTTGTTAGTACCCCAGAAAACTGATTTGGTTTCTAGAAGTCAGGTCGACCTATCAACTCAGCTGACTAAAAAAATAAAATTAAAAATTCCGGTTATTTCGGCAAATATGGATACGGTGACTGAGTCTGAAATGGCAATTGCTGTTGCGCGTGAAGGGGGGATTGGAATTATTCATCGATTTGCAACGATTGAAAGAGAAGCAGAAATGGTTAAGACCGTCAAAAAAGAACGATTATTAGTTGGTGCCGCCGTCGGAATTAAAGATGATTATATTGAAAGAGCAGAGGCGTTAGTACGCGCTGGAGTTGATGCCATCGTTATCGATATTGCTCACGGTCACTCTGTTTTTTTGATTAAAGTTTTAAAAGATTTAAAGAAAAAATTTCCAAGAGTGGATATTATTGCCGGTAATGTGGCTACGCCTGAAGCAACTGAAGAGTTAATAAAAAACGGCGCGACTGCAATTAAAGTTGGAATTGGTCCGGGAGCACTCTGTATCACGAGAATTGTTGCGGGCGCTGGTGTTCCGCAACTAACAGCAATTTCTGAGTGTTCGGCAATTGCAAAAAAATATGGAATACCTATTATTGCTGATGGGGGAATAAGAAATTCTGGAGATATTGTCAAAGCTTTGGTTGCTGGCGCCTCAACCGTTATGATCGGGACATTATTTGCCGGTTGTGATGAGTCACCAGCTTTAACCTTTTTCAAAAATAATAGAAAGTTTAAACTAACTCGAGGAATGGCTTCTCTAATGGCTAATCACGATCGACAGAAAAATGATATAAATGTAAAAAAAGATTTAAAAGAATACGCGGCTGAAGGAGTCGAGGCGGTCGTTCCATACCGCGGAAATGTAGGAGAATTTATTAGTCAATTATTAGGAGGTGTCCGCTCAGGTTTTTCCTATTCTGGAGCAAAAAATATGATCGAAGTTTGGAAAAAAGCTGAATTTATCCAAATTACTCAAAGTTCACTAATCGAATCCAAACCGCATGATGTTGAGCAGATATGATTAAGTGGAACGTAATAAAAATTTCTTACGTTGTGCGTTTGTATAAACTTGCTCGAACTTATTTTATCAAAGGTGGGTAGACAA